>NZ_VJYC01000013.1:0-53822 GCF_030400235.1 Leuconostoc sp. UCMA20149 | reverse complement strand
TTTACGACATCTAGTGCCAAAAAGCCTTACGACCTATGCTTCACAACCTATTTTAGAATAAAACAAAAATAGGTGAAGACTATCTCCGTCGAGATTAATCTTCACCTTTAATGTTAGTAAGTTTTATTTTGGGCACTGCGCCTTTTTTGCTCGAGAATATCAGCTTGTGTCAAACTCAGAGCATCAAAGACCACTTCTGGTTTGCCTTGACCTGAGGTATCAATTTGTAAACGCACGGATTGAAATGGTTGATAATAAAACGGCACCGTTCTAGAAATAGTCTGAATACGCTCAAAAGGGACATGAACTTGCTTTTTATTAAAAATACCCTGTTTTACTGATAGTTCATTATCATCAAATTCAAAGGTAAAAAATAACCACTGAATCCAAGCGCTACCGATAAATACGACAAACATACCTAATACTATCAAAGGTAAAAAAATCACACCATCGTTTTTAATATTGAACAAGCCCAATATAATTGGCCAAATCATTATTTTGATGTGACTAAAAAAATTAACAACAATGGCAAACCAACTTTGATGCTGTTTAGTCATCTGAAGCTACCTCACGGGCGTGTAATGCTGCTTCGACTAATTGACCTCTCAACTTTTTAGCTGTTGCTTCATCAATAGCCTCAATTTTGAAACCATGTGCCGCTGTTTCAATAGATAAATCCATTAATTTAAAATAACGTAAAATCGGTCCCTGTTTGGTATCAACATTTTGAATACGATTCAATGGAATTGATTCAGATTTTCTAAAAATAAAACCACGGTAAATGTACACGGCTTGCTCATCAATCACATAACGTCTAAAACGATAAAAATACGGAATTAATATCATGTGTATGATAGGCAAAACAGCTACCAAAACCATAACAATTAAAAATAACATTTCCAATTGACGAAAATTACCGCGCAAAAAAAACACGTAAATCGCTATTTCAACAGCTACTAAAAACAACAAAGTGATAACATCATGAATTAACCAAACAATTTTAGCTGCTTTAGGCAGCTGCGTGGCTTTCTCTGGAATCATATTTTTCTCCCCCAAATACTAGACATTCATAGTATTCAGTGTATCAAAGCCATCTATTGAATGCAAAAAAGCTAGCATTTCACTAGCTTTTGAAGATTTATAATGATTCACCGTTGGTTGCAATAACATGTTGGTACCAATCAAATGAATCCTTTTTGTAGCGTTTTCCCGTACCTTGACCCATATCATCTAAATCAACGTAAATGAAACCATAGCGTTTGGCCATTTCCCCCGTTGAAGCGGAAACAATATCAATACCAGACCAAGGCATATAACCGATTAGAGGAATACCATCTAACGCAACTGCTTGTTCCATGGACTTGATGTGTCCCCTAAAATAATCAATTCGGTACGGATCGTGTATCTCACCCGAACTCGTCAATTTATCATAAGCACCAAAACCATTTTCCACAATCATCATCTTTTTATGCCAACGATCCCACATCCAGTTCATTGCATAACGAACGCCTGTTGGATCAATTTGCCAGCCCCAATCGGATTGTTTGAGGTAAGGATTATCACCATGGTTAGCTTCTTCATCATATTCTAAATAATCATCACCCGTTGCAGAAACGGTCCAACTCATATAGTAAGAAAACGCCACATAGTCGACGGTGTTTTCTTTTAAGATTTTAGCATCTTCAGGTGACATTTTTATATCGAAGCCTTTGTGTGCCCAAAAATTCAAAAGCCAGTTAGGATATTCTCCCAACGCATGGACATCACCCCAATAATAACGTGTTTGCATCGCTCGCTGTGCCATCAAAATGTCTTCTGGGTTTGATGTCGCAGGATAAACGGGGTTCATCGCAATCATATCACCTACCATAATGTTAGGATTGATCTCATGAGCAATTTTGGTTGCTAAGGCTGAGGCAACTAACTCATGGTGTGATGCTTGGTACATCAGTTCTTGTGCCTGTTCTTCCGGATAATCTTTTAACCCAGAGTTTTGTAGCATTGGATGTGAATCCATCCAAGAAGTCTGATTATTAATTTCATTAAAAGTCATCCAGTACTTGACACGATCACCATAACGTTCGAATACCACACGCGCAAATTTAGTGAAAAAATCAATCATTTTACGATTGCGCCATCCACCATATTCGGTCACTAAATGATATGGCATTTCAAAATGGGATAACGTAATGACTGGTTCTAAACCGTTATCAAGCATGGCATCAATCATATTATCATAAAATGCCAAACCAGCCTCGTTAGGTGTTTCCTCATCACCGTTTGGAAAAATACGCGTCCAAGCAATCGATGTTCTAAAGGCTTTCATCCCTAATTCTCGCATCAACGCAAAATCTTGCGGGAATGAATGATAAAAATCAATTCCTCTATGGTTAGGATAGTTTCCATCTGGTAAAACAGTGTCTGTCACCACTCTTTTCACACCATTTTTACCTGCCAACATCACATCAGCAATTGAGACACCCTTGCCGTCAACATTCCAAGCACCTTCTAGTTGATGTGCTGCTACCGCACCGCCCCATAAAAAGTCTTGTGGCATTTTATAACCTGTTGTCATTTGTTATCTTCTCCAGTTCTTATGTTCATTTAGCGATTATTTTGTAAAAGAAAAGCCCGCAAAAGCGAGCTATCAATTAGTTCTCTGCCAATTTGCGATAAAGTGCAATGATTTCAACTGCTAAATCACGAAAAGTAATACCATTCATCAAATGATCTTGGGCATGAACCATATACAAGTCAACTTCAGTATGATTACCTTGTGCTTCTTGTGTTAGCATGTCCGTTTGAACATCATGTGCTTCTTTAAGTGATTTATCAGCTTCATCAATTGCTGCTTGTGCACCCTCAAAATCACCTGATTTAGCCAACTGAATTGCCTGAAAAGCTTGCGACTTGGCATTGCCACCATGCATAATCAGACCCATCACAACTTGCATTCGTGCTTCGTCTTGCATCAAATCGGCCATCTTAAACTCCCATCAATGTTTCGGCAGACTTCAAAACATTGTCGCCCTTCATCATGCCATAATCCATCATATTGATGACATCCATTGGCACACCAGCGGCATCTGTGTGTCCCTTAACCTCATTTTTCATATAAGCAACTTGAGGCCCAAGCATCACAACATCAGGATGCTTTTCTTTTAGCTTAGCGTCAACATCAGACGTTGAAGTTGCAAAAATATCGTAATCCTTTCCTTGAGCTGCGGCGGCCTTTTGCATGTTTGCTACCAATAATGATGTTGACATACCAGCTGCACAAGCTAGCATAATTGTTTTAGTTGCCATAATATGTTTCTCCTTTAAAAATCATTTCTTTTATAACCTTATCATAGCACGTTTTCAAACGAATGTAAACGCTTTCACAGTTTGTTCATACTTTTCCAAAACGATCAAAAAAACATCACAATTATGAATTGTGATGTTTTTTGATACTATTCTAGCCCCTCAGTTAGGGCTTCTGGATAAAACTCACGGACAATATCTGCTTCATGCTTTGACAATTCTGGAAAATCAGTGTCAGAACCAATATCGTCATGATACAGTCGGTCTCGTGGTGAAACTTGCCCTGTAGCATGGTCAACAGTAATGTGCCAACCTGCAAAGTCTTCTACATTTTGTGCACTTTCCAATGATTCCAAATGAAGTTGTGACACCATTAACAACAAACGAACATCCGCATTCAGATCTTTTAACCATAACTGTTGTTCAGTCGTCAAATAAAGTGTAAGAGAAGCCTCTGCATTCTTACCAATTAAGTCGGTTTCACGTGCTTCTTCAAGTGCCTTATTGACAGCATCACGAAGGCTCATAAAGACAGACCATTGCTCAAACAAAACTGTTGTATCACCTAAATCTTCAACATTTGGCATTTCTGTCAAGTATGCAAATTGTTCTGTTTCATAGGGTAGATATTCCCATACTTCTTCAGCTGTGTGGGGCAAGATTGGTAGCAACAATCGTGTCAAGTCAGTCAAAATCTTATAGAAAACTGTTTGCATGGAACGACGCGCGTGCCCAGTAGGTGCCTCAACATAAACAACATCCTTAGCCACATCGAGATAAAAGGCTGATAAATCAACGTTAACAAAGTTAATCACACGCTTAAAGACATCGTTGAATTGGTAATTATCATAAGCACTGCGAACATCTTTAACAAAATTATTTTCTAAGGCATAGAAATATTGATCATGTGCTGCCAATGATTGATATGAAACGCCATCTTCCTTTGGATCAAAATCAGCAGTGTTTGCCAACAAGAAGCGTAACGTATTACGCAACTTTCGATAACTCTCTGACACCTGTTTCAAAATATCATTTGAAACACGCATATCTTGTGATGTATCAACTGATGTCACCCAAAGACGTAGAATTTCAATTCCCATTTTATCAGCGACTTCAAGTGGCGAAATAGTGTTCCCTAGAGACTTTGACATCTTGTTGCCTTTACCATCTAATGTAAAGCCTTGATGTAAGATTGCCTTATAAGGTGCAATACCATTTACTGCCACCGACGTAATAAGCGATGAATTAAACCAACCACGGAATTGGTCAGAGCCTTCCAAATACATATCGGCAGGATAATCTAAATCAGGACGGGTATTCAAAACACCATTCCAAGATGAACCAGAATCGAACCAGACATCCATGATGTCTTCTTCTTTAGTAAATTCACCATTTGGTGAATGCTCATTAGTATAACCTTCCGGTAACAATGCTTTAGCATCATGTTCAAACCAATAATTGGAACCATGTTCAGCAAACAAATCAGCGACGTGGTTGATCAACTTTTCGTCCAGAATAGCTGTACCATCTTCTGCATAGAAAATTGGTAATGGTACACCCCAAACACGTTGTCGTGAAATGACCCAATCACCTCGATCGCGAATCATATTGTGCAGTCTCACTTTACCCCAATCTGGGAAATATGTGACTTTATCAAGCTCGGATAAAATTTCTGAACGGAACTTGGCCACAGAAGCAAACCATTGGGGCACTGCCCGCCAAATAATTGGCTTTTTTGTACGCCAATCAAATGGATAAGAGTGGGTAATCTTTTCTTTTGCCAAGAACAGACCAGCATCTGTTAACTTGTTGATGACAATACCAACAACATCATCATAGAATTTCCCTTCAAAATCAGAACCTGCCTCGGCTGTCATATAACCTTTTGAGTCAACCGTTACTTCGGCGGGAAGACCGTACTTTGTTCCGACATTATAATCATCCTCACCAAATCCAGGTGCTGTATGAACCAAACCTGTCCCTGAATCGAGTGTCACGTGGTCAGCATTCATGACTAATTCTTCATGCTCACTGTCCCAAGGATGATAAGCTGTAATGCGGTCAAGTTCTTGACCTTTATATGTCGCGATTGTTTCGTATGATTCCCAACCAAATTTAGGCGCCACTGAATCAAGTAGTTCAGTAGCAACAACAAATTGTCTCGTATCACCAGCTGGTTTCACAACTGAATATTCGAAGTCAGGTCCTAACGTAATACCCCGAGAGGCTGTGACCGTAAATGGCGTTGTCGTCCAGACGACAAAGTAAGTATTGTCATCCAAGATACCTTTGCCATCTTTTACTTTGTTGGCATAAAATAATGATGTTGAATCAATGTCATGATATTCAATCTCAGCTTCAGCCAACGCAGATTCAGACGACCAAGACCAATATACGGGCTTAGCCCCTCTAAAAATGTAGCCTTTTCCAGCCATTGCGCCAAATACTCTAATTTGCGCTGCCTCAAATTCTGGCTTCAATGTAATATATGGATCTTCCCAATCGCCTAACACACCCAAACGTTTAAAATCCGACCGTTGCTTATCAACTTGTTGTAAAGCAAAGTCTTTAGCTAAATTACGCCATTCTGATTTGGGCATACTTTTTCTGTCATGACCAGCTTTGGTTAATTGCTGTTCAATTGGTAAACCATGCGTATCCCAACCAGGGACGTACGGTGCATAAAAGCCAGACATGTTCTTATAACGTACAATAATGTCCTTGGTAATTTTATTCATGGCGTGACCGATGTGAATATTACCATTTGCGTATGGTGGTCCATCATGTAAATTAAAATGAGGTTTTTTCTCATTTTGAGCCAAACGTTGATGATACAAGTCCTCCTCATACCATTTTGCCTGACGTTCTGGTTCCGTCTTAGGCAACGATCCTCGCATTGGAAAAGCCGTTTTGCCAAGATTTAACGTATCTTTATATTTCATATTCCATTCTCCTACAAAAATTAATCGAAAACAATCATGCAAATAATTATAAAAACGTCCCTATGCCTCACCAGCATAGGGACGTTTTCACGTGGTACCACCCAATATTTAGTAATAATCAATCGTAATTATTACTCTCAAATCAGCATTAACGACCTGCGCCGTTCTAGCTTACTACAATTTCAGCTAAACAAAACTGGTAACTGATCTGATTGGCATCAGGGACGGTCATCTTCCACCACCATGACTCGCTGCACGTATATATGCCAACTTTGCTGTGTTACGCTTTTTATAGTTATTAATGATTGTCTGCTTGGTCTTCTGATTCTGGAAACACCACAACTGGTCCTTGAGCTTCTGCTGTTTCCTGTTGGTCATCTGACCCTTGCTCTGTTGAAACTTCAACTGGTGCTGCTTCCGCAACTTGACCAATACGATTGGCTGTCACTTGACCAATTGGTAAACGATGAACAGCTTCTGCTAACTCATCATTTTCTAATAGTGTACGCTGTGCTGTTAATAATTGCAAGAAGGAATTTTTAAAACTTTCAACTTCTGTACGTAATTGATTTTGCTCATTAGTTAATTCTGCGTTTTCTTGCGCCAAGCGCTCTGCTTCAGCTTCTGCCTTAACACGAGAATCACTGATGATTTTAGTAGCTGCTTCTTGTGCATGTGTCAACTGCTTTTTAACTTCAACGTCAGCATCCTTTTTCAATCGGTCAGCTGCTTCTTGCGCGACAAATATAGATTGATTAACTTGCTCACGTTTGGCTTCTAGTTCATCAACTTGAGATTGTGACTGTTCAAGTTGCACTTTAAGCGCATCACGTTCAGCAATTAATGCTTCGTAATCACTATTGACTTGATCCAAAAATGCATCTACTTCCGTCGCAACGTATGCTTTACTGCCTTTTTTTGTAAATTCGTGATTTAAAATTTCATCTGGTGATAATGCCATAACATTCTCCTTTAACATAATTGTACTTCATAATTTTATCATGCTTAGTCTAAATTAGATAGAAGCTTGACATTACTATCTTTGCACAACATTGACAATTGCTTTCAATTTATCTTTTTTACTCCGACCATCTAATGATTTGATCTGTGCACGACCATGTTTTCTAACTGATATCAAATCACCTACTGCGACATCCATATTAGTTTTTTGCGCAACCATCCAATTTACGTGAACCTGACCACTTTCAATAAGCGTCTTAGTATCGCTACGTGACAGTTGAAAAATAGATGATATGACAACATCAAGCCGAAGAGATGACATCAAAGTAAATTGCTCTTGCCAATTAGTTAAAACAGGCAGGGCCTCGTTTAGTGGTAGCTCTTTCAAATTGGCAGCAACTCTGCCAATTTTTGTAACTGTTTGTTGAATATACGCTACCATTTTTTTATCAACAATAATCTGCCAACTTGTTTCTTCAGCATCAAACAGTATATCGCCAACCACATCACGACTAATACCCAAGTGCATTAGTGTACCCAATATTGTGGCATGATGTAATGTCGCAAACTTTTGCGGATATTGTACAGTTAACAAAGCAATTCCAAAATCTTCTAGTTTTATGTCAAAAACTTCTGGTGCAATGATTGCCCTTTGGCTTTCAGCGCCAGCCACACCACCATACAAATAACTTTGCAACTCAGATTGACGATTAATTAGTGTTTGTAAAATGTATTGTTCTCTAGGATTTAAAAATCGCGTTAAAACTAAGCGATAGTCGTCATCAGCCTGTTTCATCCAATCCAAGACTTGTTGTATGAAAGGTTGCTCATAGTCACGAAAATGCTGTGAAATGCTTGATATGTTGTCCGTCATAGGAATATTGAAACTAGATGTAACAATCCACTACGTGCAAAATTCAAAGCCAAAATTGCCACAATTGGTGAAAAGTCAAGCATCCCAATTGGTGGAATAAATCGAAAGATTCTCAGATAAGGCTCAACTATACGCCCCAAAAACCGGCCCAAACCTGACTCACGAGCACCTGGTAGCCACGACATTAAAATATAAATAACAATTGCATATTCATAATATTGCACTAAACGAAACAACCATATGACAATTTCTGCAATCATGAATTAGTACCTGCTATTGGGTTCAAGGTTATCTGTCAAAGTCCCTGAAATTTCAAATGTATTTGGTGTTACCAAGAAAATAGACTGACCAATACGCTCAATTTCGCCGTTGACAGCATAAACTGCACCACCCAGAAAATCAAGAATCCGCTTAGCTTGTGCTTCATCAATCTGCGTAAAGTTAACAATCACCGCTTCGCCACCCAAAATTTGTGAAGCAATTGCGCGCGAATCAGAATACACTTTGGGTTCAAACAATGCAATTTTACTATTTGCACTATTAAAGTCTGAAGTGGCTTGTTGTGTCGCTGATGGTCGTGTAAATCGTTGTTGTTGGGAAGTATTTGATTGCTGTTGAACAGGCTGTGGTTGTGGCTGCTCTTGGTATGATTGTTGATCATACCCTTCATCTTCGTAATAATCTTCCTCATTACTAAATAGACGTTTAATTGTGTCCCCTAATGCCATGAGTTCTCCTTAACGTTTCTTGAAAAATGGTGGTTGGTCAGTGTCATCATCATTGCCTAAATCAACCGCTGCACTTGAGCTGGGTGTATTAAAGACATCAAATGATTGCTTCTGAACGCCATCAAAGCGATCATCTTCAGAAAATGCGTCCTTGGTTGTGCCACCAATATTCCAATCGGCGAATGGATCGCTTTGTGTTGGTGTTACTTTAGGCGCTGATGATGATGTCGCTGGTTTTTCAAAAACTGATGAAGCAGAAGACAAAGGTGCCGATGACTCAGTTGTTGTTGCCGTACCAAAAACTGACGCTGCTGGTGCAACATTCTTTGTTACAGATTGTTTAGATTTATCATTTGTGTTCTGAAGACCGGTCGCGATAACAGTCACACGAATTGAATCACCAAGATCTTCATCGATTGATGTTCCAAATATAACGTTAACGTCACGTCCTGCCTCTTGGCTAATGACTTCTGAAGCAGTTTGTGCTTCAAACAATGACATATCTAGGCCACCAGTAATATTAAGCAAAACGTCTTCTGCGCCAGACATATCAACTTCAAGCAACGGTGACGAAATAGCCTGTTTTGTTGCGTCAGCTGCACGAGTTTCACCACTTGCTTGACCAACGCCCATCAAAGCAGGTCCGGCATCTTGCATGACAGTTTTCACATCAGCAAAATCCAAGTTAATGAAACCAGGGTTAGTGATCAACTCAGAAATACCACGAACACCTTGTGCCACAACCTCATCAACTACCTTAAATGCTTCAGACAGTGGTGTACGAAGGTCAATACGGTCTTTCAAGCGTTCGTTAGTGATCACAATTAATGAATCAACAGACTCTGATAAAGCCTGTAATCCTTCGGCAGCAAATCGTCCACGCTTTGGTCCTTCCCATTTAAATGGTCGTGTTACAACTGCAACCGTTAATGCGCCTTGTTCTTTAGCAATACGCGCAACAACAGGAGCTGCGCCGTTACCAGTTCCACCGCCCATTCCTGCAGTAATGACAACCATATCGGCACCGGCTAAAGCATTAGCAATATCTTCAGTTGATTCTTCAGCAGCTTTGGTACCACGCTCTGGATTTGAGCCTGCACCCAAACCACCGGTTAATTTAGGGCCGATTTGAATCTTCGTATCGGCTTTTGACTTATCTAGTGCTTGTACATCAGTATTAGCTACGATGAATTCAACGCCACCGACGCCTTCTTCGATCATGTGGTTAACAGCATTTGAGCCACCACCACCAACACCGATAACTTTTATGATTGCGCCCGCTTCCTGGGTATCATCAATTGAAAAATCCATGAGTTGTCTCCTTAAGTGTCTTTTTAGTCTTCGTTAAATAAATTGCTGATCTTTTGGCGAATTTTTCCAAACCAACCTTCACGAGGTGCTTCAGTCGAATCATTAACATATTGATAACTATCATATGATTCTTGTTGCGGCGCCTCAATTACTGTTGACGTTGGCTCAGGATTAGGGGCGACCTCACGACGATTCATAATCGTCTGTTTAATCACCTGTTGCACCATATTTTCTCTAGATGCAAACACTGAATATGCTAATGCACGAGTGTATGAAGGATGTCGCAGCCCAATTTGATCTGGTACAAACAAACGCACATTATCACCCAACAATTGTTGAGCAAAATCAACCATTTTTGGTAAAGCCGCATTGCCACCAGTTAATACAAAGCCTCCGGGCATGTTTAACGCATTAACCTGTTGCAAGTGATCAAATATTCTCGTAAACATCTGTTCTAAACGCGCCGCAATGATTTCCGATAAATATTTCTCATCAAATTGTTTTGGAACAGCTTCACCAATAACTTCCACAGGAAATTCATTGTCTTGATCTGTTTGCAAAGGATCCGCAAAGCCATAGTCCCGTTTTACTCTTTCGGCATTGATGTAAGAAGTACCCAGAACAGTCGAGATGTCCTTGGTGACACTATCACCACCTTCAATATCAACGAACGTATATTTCAATTTGCGATCATGGATAACAGCAGCGCTAGTCTGTCCGCCTCCTAAATCAATCAAAACCGTTCCAAAGTCCTGTTCGCCATCATTTAAAATGGTTGTACCCAATGCCAATGGTGATAGAATAAATTCTTGCAAATTAAGACCGGCTTTTTGAATTGCCATTCGCGTATTGTCAAGAATTTTACTAGGTCCAACATAGGCAACTCCATGCATTTCGAGCCGTACGCCTATCATTTCATGCGGATCTTTAATGCCATCAAAGCCGTCAACAACGAATTCTTCAGCTACTAATTCAATCACATCACGATCCGCTGGCAAACCATTAGATAAGGCCTGTTGTGCTACATTTTGAACATCCTGATAGGTAATGCGCTTATTCTGGTTAGCAATAGATACTAAACCATTAACGTTGATAATTTCAACCTGATTAGCTGGAATACCAACGACAACATCGGTAATTTTAATATTTGCTTTTTCTTGTGCTTGATCAATCGCTTCACGAATCGCAGCAGCAGTGGTATCGATATCGACAATCACACCACGGCGTAAACCACGTGAAGGGGCGCTTCCCGCACCAATGACATTAAATTGATTTCCAGCAGTTTGTGCAATGACAACTTTAATTGAAGTGGTTCCAATGTCCAATCCAACCGTCACGCCTGAATTATTCATGCGTCGTGCCCCTTTGTTAATTATTTTTACAAAATATACCTAATATTAATAATAACATAAAATCGCAATATTTTGCGACCCAATTCTTCTCTTTGAATACATAATTATGATTAAGATTTATAGTTATATGAGAAAGCCCCAAACTGTAAATCAACCACACCTTTTGCTTTCATTTGCGCTGCAATACCTGGATAATAAACAATCTTTTGACCGAATGTTGTAGTTGTTGCCAGTACAGTATTACCATCTGCCATGATAATTTTTAGGCGTTTCGGATTCTCTTTAGTGGGTGAAAATATTATTTGACTAATATTTTGTCGAAGAGCAGCCTCAAGGTTAGAAAATATAACAGCAGTTTTTGATAACACAGCATCACTCTTGAAACCGCTATATACAGGTGCATCGCCATCTGGTTGGCTTATTTGATGCCGATTTCCTTGTTGATTGATGGCATACCACTGTCCCTTTTGTTGGACAAATCCAGCATTTATTCTTTCCACAACAGTAAATAGTACATCATCATCTTTTAACGTGACTTTTACTGAATCAACTTTGTCACTTTGTGATTGCAATCGATTTTCAATAAAGGTTTGTTGTCCAACTAAACGCCAATATGGCGTTTTCTGACTAACATTTACATATTTTTTAATTTGTTCTTTCGAAACAACAGTCGACGCCACTGACACATTTTTAATCGTACGCCACGGTTGTAAAATCAATATTAAACCAACAATCAAAACAGCAAAAACCGCTAAACTCAACCAGAGTTGTAACGGTCGTTTTCTAGTAAAAATATGCTTTGATTGTGGTATAACTTCTTTCATTATTCTCCAATTGCGTCTAGAATTAGTGCATAAAGCCTTTCGCCAGCGTCACGCACACCAATTTTAGTTGATTGGGCCGCCATTGCCTCGCTCACCTTGTCATTTAGTAACAATGTATCGGCCGCTTGAGTTAGCGTAATTGCTGACAAAGATGGCTCTGAAATCATCAATGCAGCACCAGCGTCAACTAAACTTTGCGCATTTTTTGTCTGATGATCTCCTGTCACAAATGGACTCGGAATTAGAATAGACGGAATACCCAAGGCAGTAATTTCTGCTATTGAGGTCGCGCCAGCCCTCGCCACTATCGCATCAGTTTGTGCCATAACTTCTGGCATATTATCAATATAAGGTAAAATTCGCACATTTTCAGCTGGTTGCGTAGTCATTCTATCAAGTACATTTTGATATCGTTTTGGTCCTGTGACAAATACCACTTGATAACTGCGTTGATTAAACGTTTCTAAGGCATCAATAACTGCTAAATTAATAGCTGGGGCGCCTTGCGAACCGCCAAATATTAACAGCGTCTGTTTGTCATCCCGTAAACCAATCTGTCGCCATGAGAAATTTGACTTTAATGAAGCAACTTGTTGTGCTCTTGGGTTTCCAACCACCGTTGCTTTCCCTTTGGGAAATTGTGATAATGCAACATCGAAAGCAACGCCAATGCGCGTCGCCCCGCGAGACAAAAACTTATTTGTAACACCGGCAATTGAATTTTGTTCATGAATGACTGTTGGAATATGCAATCGTTGGGCAGCATAGACAACAGCACCACTGACATATCCACCCGTTCCAACAACAACATCTGGTTGAAATTCCTTGAGAATTTTTTTTGCCTCACGAACCGCTTTTAAAAACAAAGAAACCGTTTTAACATTATCTAAAGACAGTGATCGTTTGAAGCCCTGAACTGTTAAACGATCAAATGCCATTCCAGTCGCAGGCACAATGTTAGACTCAACGCCTCGTTCCGATCCCACATACAAAAATTGTGTATCTGGTTCATGCTTTTTAATCACTTCGGCTAAAGCAAGAGCTGGATAAATATGACCACCTGTTCCACCACCAGATAAAATAATTTTCATAACGACTCCTTTCAAATTTTAAGTGCTTTTTTTAGTGCACCGACAAATTTTTCACCGCGTTCTTCAAATGTCTTAAATTGATCCCAACTCGCATGAGCGGGCGAAAGCAATACCACATCACCTGGATGCGCTAACTGCACCGCTTCTGGCGCCGCTGCCATAACATCTTTAACAGTAATCACTGTTTTACCGGCCTGATGTGCCAAATCAACAATTTTTTGCTGCGTTTGCCCAACAGCAATTACTGTTTTAACATGTTTTAAATTAGGCACCATGCGTGACAAATCATCACCGCGGTCTAAGCCACCACCAATCCATATTGTTGGTTGATCAAAACTATTTAATGCTGTCTGCGTAGCTTCGATATCTGTGGCTTTTGAATCATTATAGTACTTCACACCATTCACAGTAAATAAATACTGTAAACGATGCGCAACACCACCAAAAGTTTTCAATACATCTTTAATCGCACGATCACTCACGCCAGCTAATTTTGCAGCCGTTGCTGCCGCCAAAACATTTTCTAAATTGTGAGGCCCAACTAGTTTAATGTCCGTTACAGGCATTATTGCATCGCCATCAATCAATAATTGATCATCTTTAATTTCTGCCGGCAAACCAGTTTGTTGACGTGAAAACGTCAACACTTTGGCATGTGTTTTGGCAGCAAAATGAGGCGTGTCTGGTCCATCAGCATTTAAAATTAAATACTGATTCGACGTTTGATGGCGTGTAATCTGAAATTTAGCAGCTACATAATTATCTCTAGTTTTGTGATAATCCAGATGATTTGAAAAAATATTAGTCACAACAGCGATATCTGGTTGAATATCAGGTATGCCCATTAATTGGAAACTTGATAGTTCTAACAATAACGTATCTTTTTCCGTTAAATCAGCAACGACTTCACTGACAGGTGTGCCAATATTGCCAGCTGTCGTGACCGGCTGTTCATCAGATTTGAGCATATCACGAATCAATGAAGTCGTTGTCGTTTTACCATTGGATCCTGTCACCGCAATTAATCGACCTTTGAATGTACTCAACGCCACGGCAACCTCTGTTAAAATTGGCATTTTCAAATCAAGCGCTTTTTGCACCAATGGTTGATCATAATTAATGCCTGGATTTTTCACCAGATATTTGAAACTATTATCCAGATGCGCATCTTGAGCCTGTGACAAAAAAGTAACCTGTTGCGATTGTAAATTTAGAAAATCATCATCTTGTTGAAAATCACCATCATTTGCAACGGTAACATCAGCGCCAAGTGCCAATAAAAGCTTAGTCACTGCTTTTCCAGAGCGTGCCCAACCATAAACCATAATTTTTTTATTTTTAAAGTCCATTGCCTGCATGATTTAACCTGATTTCTTTATTTATGTACACGGTCATCACCGTTTTAACTCATATATAAAATTCCTACAATGCTTACTAGAAGACTAACGACCCAGAATAGTATATCAATTTGCCATTCACGCCAACCGAATTTTTCAAATGAATGGTGGATTGGTGCCATTGGAAAAATGCGTTTCTTCCAAAAGTGATAACCAATTGTTTGAATAATAACTGACAGCGTTTCGATTACAAAAATAATGCCAAACCACACTAGAGAAAATGGAATGCCAAGCAAAATTGACTCAATTGCTAATCCTGCGCCCAAAGCTAGTGAGCCTGTATCTCCCATAAAAATTTTGGCTTTTGGTTTGTTATAAATCAAAAATCCAACTAACGCACCAATAATCGCAATATTAAAAATCACAATAGACTGGTTATGCATTGCCATTGCAATCCATGTATAGGTGCCATAAACAATAATGCTAATACCCGTTAGTAGGCCATCAAGACCGTCTGTTAAGTTAGTGGCATTTGACCATCCTACGAGCCAGAACCACATGAAAATGAAATAAAAACCACCCAAATAAATATGACCAACAAACGGTACATTCAGCACAAATGGTACATTCATAAACCACATAACAATCATTACCACCAAAGCACTAAGTGTTTGTGCCAACAATTTTGGTTTGAATCTGAAACCATCATCCGCATGTTTCAGAATTTTAAGTGCATCATCAACACCACCAATAACAGCAAATGCCACAAATGCCAAAAGTGGCATCAACTGGAGCATGAAACCATGCCATCCTTCACTTGCTACACCACCAACAATCGCACTGATTACAGCAGCTAGTACAAATAAGGCACCGCCCATACTTGGTGTTCCTGCTTTGGCCTGATGATCAGGACCAAGTTTACGTATTACTGCCTGCTCCTTAGAATGTCTCAAAAAGTTAATCAATGCTGGCATAAAAATAACTGTCACGATAAACGATCGTGCGAAAGTCCATAGATTTTCTGTCATCTCTCCCTGTTACTCCTTCTCTTTCAATACAATCGCTACTTGACTGCTTTTGACAACCAACTGATTAGCACCAACAGTTTGACTCGTAATGTATCCAGACCCTTTCCAAGTCAACGTGAAGCCAATTTGCTTCGCAAATGATTGTGCATCAGTTAAACTCCAGCCTGTCATATCAGGCATATTCGTAGTACCTTGTGCTTTCAATATCACTAATTGATTGGTTAATGCTTTTTGTTCCGGCAACAGCGATTGTGATTTAATTTTTCCAGTTGTGCCCACGACAGCCACTCGGAAACCTGCTTTAGTTAATGTTGTTTTGGCAGCAGTAATTGATTGCCCGACAACATTAGGCACCGTCTGTTTCGTTGTCTTAGATTTTACAGCACTGCTGCTATTATTCAAAGCTTGTAGCATTAATGGTCTAAATACTTTGTTCATTGTGGTTTGAATTGTTTCATCTGGAAAAACTTTTGGTTGTTTAACAGCCATGTAAAAAATATACTTTGGATTTTTTTCTGGTGCTAATACAACGACTGAGTGAATCGCATTTTTCAGACCATCTAGGTATTGACCCTTTTCTGCTACTTGGGCAGTTCCAGTTTTAGCAGCAATTTGATATCCAGCATCTCGCAAATCAAATTCCTTAGCAGTTCCAGTAGATTGATTCACAACATCAATCATATATTCACGAACTTTTTCGGCCGTACTGGCTTTAATTGGGTGAGCAACCGTTGTCGTTTTCCCTTCTTTGACAATTGCACCGGTCGAAGAATTAACTACTTTATCGACAAAATAGGGTTTAACTTCTTTACCATTATTAGCGATTGCTGAATAGGCTTGAATCAGTTGCAACGGCGTCACATTAATGGCTTGACCATAAGCCGTATTGGCCTGTTCAATTGGATAATTAAACGAAATAGACCCAGCTTCTTCCGCATTGAGACCTGATTTAGTAGACTGTAAAAAACGGAATCGCGTCAAATACTTACGCCATGTTGTTGCCCCTAGCTTTTGTTCGGTGCGTGCAAAGGCTACGTTCGATGAACGCCAAAATCCTTCACGATATGTCAACACACCGGCATCTTGACCAAAAGCATCAACGACTTTTTTGCCATCAATTAAAAATGTGCCCGATTGATAGGTGTCATTAGGTCGCCACTCTCCTGTATCAATAGCCGCTGCCAACGTTATGCCTTTCATAGTTGATCCAGGCTCAAAGGCACCTTGATCAAGTAGATTTTGCCAAGTCGCCGGATTTGAGGATTTGTCGTTAGCATTAAAGTTTGGTCTTTGTGTCGCCGCAACAATTCGTCCTGTTTTTGCTTCCATCAATACTGCAACTGCTGTTTTTGCCCCCGTATCTTTAAACAATGTATCCATACGCGTTTCTAGAGTGTTTTGCAAACTATCATCTAAAGTGAGGTACACGTCATCCCCATTTTTCACTGTTCGGCTACTTTTGTTATTCTCTTTTTGACCTTCGTAGCTTTTAATGCCATTTTTACCAGTTAGTATAGAATTTTCGGCCGCTTCAATTCCCATTGTCCCAATCATTGTAGATTGACCGCTAACATTTTCACTATACTTAATGTTTCCAATCAGATGAGATGCCATTTGATCATTGGGGTAAACGCGTGCCGCTTGTGATGTGAATTTTATGCCAGGAAGCTTCATGGCCACTATTTTCTTATGCTGCGCAATTGTCAGACTTTTGCCAGCTGATCCAAACTCTACTTGAAATTGCTTAGCAGTTAATCGTTTGTAGATTACTTTTTCTTTTAAGCTAATAACCGTGCTTAATTTTTGAGCTGTTTCACTCGCATCCGTCACATAATCTGGTTTGCCATTAGCGTCTTTTTGATTTTTGTCCAAGATTGCGTACATATTGTAAACAGTTGTGTTCTCGGCTAAAACTTGTCCATTGACATCAAAAATTTTACCACGATTGGCAATAATGTTTTGTTTTCCCATAAACGCTTCTCGTGTCGCTTTTGTTAGGTTATGCCCATCAACGGCTTTGTTCCCAGCAATAACAAAAAGACGAATACCAAGCATTAAAATCACAACTGTTGTGCCACACAGCAACAACCCGCCAAATATTTTGGCATTCTTTGTGATTCTTTTGTTAGGTATCCGTCTCACTTTATTTTTCATAATTATTGATTAACATTGCGCACACTATCATCTGAAAGTGTCATGCCGTATTTTTTTGCAACCTTATCTAGATTTGACTTACTAGTAACATCCTGAATCTTAGTTTGTAAAGCATCATTATTTTGTTTCGTATTGCTTATTTTCGTTTCAATAGCCGTAGTACTGTTAGTCGCTTTGGTAATTTGCATACTCGTAAAGACAGCACCAACCATCAACGATAAGACAACTGCAGCCACAAAAATAACTAAACCACGCTCTTTTTTAGTCCAAGCTGCTGCTTTGTATTTAATTACTTTGCGTTGGCGATGGCGTGGTTGCGTAAGCGGTGCTTGTTGTGCAGCAGCTGATGAATATTCGTATGCATTTTGTGCCATAGCTTTTCTCCAAAAATCTGATGATGTAACAATTAGTTTTAAAACTTAAATTAAGTTATTTGCGTCGAATACCGCGTAGTTTAGCTGATTCCGAGCGATGATTGGTACTCATTTCGGTAACGCTTGGTAAGATCGGTTTCTTGGTAAGCGCATCATACTCAGCTTCAAATTGTCCCGGTAGTACAGGCAAACCAACAGGTAACTCAGGTGTGCTAGTTTTCTCACGAAACATTTGCTTTACAAGACGATCTTCTAATGACTGAAATGTAATCACACTAATGCGACCATTATGATCAATTAAATCGAGTGCCTGCGTTAAAGAATCTTCCAGAGCACCTAATTCATCATTAACCGCAATTCTTAATGCTTGAAACGTTCTTTTAGCTGGATGTCCACCTTTGCGGCGAGCTGGTGCTGGAATTGCTTCTTTAATGATGTCAACCAACTCAAAGGTTGTATTAATAGGACCATTTTCTCTATGCTGTTCTATTTTGCGGGCAATTTGTTTTGGAAATCGATCTTCGCCATAACGACTTAAAACTCGAAGAAGTTCATTAAACGACCATTCATTGACAATTGTTTTAGCAGTCAAAGTTTGTCTTTGATCCATTCTCATGTCCAACTCAGCATCGTAATTGTAACTAAACCCACGTTGTCCATCATCAAACTGAACTGAACTAACACCCAGATCATAAACAATGCCATCGACATTCTGAACATTCTGTGCTGCTAGCGCCGCAGTTAACGTCCTAAAGTTTTGATGAATCAAAACGAGTTTGCCAGTCGCGATGTCATCTACGTAGCGGTTCATATTGTATTGAATCGCTGTATCATCCTGATCAAAGCTATACAGCTTGCCAGTTGTTAATTGCTTTAGAATTTCACCCGTGTGTCCACCACCACCAAGCGTTGCGTCCACATAAATACCGTCAGGCTTGATATCTAATAATTCAATGGCCTCATGCAATAGCACCGTAACGTGTTCAAATGTCATTTCAGCTCACTTTCCTTCTGGCAACCATACTTGGTTACATTAAAAATCAAAATCAACTAATCCCTCAGCAATATCATCAAAGTTTTCAGCTGTTTCAGCTGTGTACGCAGCCCAAGTGTCAGCACTCCAAATTTCAAAAGAATCACCAACGCCAGTCACAATAACATCTTTTTCTAATGATGCGTACTCTCGTAAGTTACTTGGTACAATAATTCGACCTTGCTTATCAAACTCAGCTTCTAATGCACCGGCCATGACAAAACGTCTAAACGAGCGCGCGTCTTTTTTACCAGTTGGTAATTGATTCAACTGGTTTTCTAACTTTTCCCAAACAGATAGCGGCATCGCCCGTAACGATTTTTCCATCCATTTAGTGACGATAAATTTTTCACCAAGTTGATTACGGAATTTTGCCGGAATAATTAGGCGTCCTTTCGTATCGAGCGTATGTGAATATTCGCCCATAAACATAGGACCACCTCCATTAAAATTCTATACTACTAATTTACCACATTCCACCACTTCTCTCCACCTTATTTTTAATTTTGTCATCAATCGGTAAAGTTTAACGCAAAAAAAGCAGTACTATCAATGATAGTACTGCTTTTATAAAAGTGGGGGTCAGTGGTTAATAAAACCCCAAATCATGACAACTATTATGACTACAATGCCAAAAAGGCCACTCCATTGCCAATAAAGATGCCAAAAATGGCGCCAACCCCATTCTTTTTGTAATAAGAACCAAGCCAAAATGGCGCCAAAAGCAAACCACAAAAGCAAGAGCCACTCGATATAGCTAACCCCAAATAAATATCCCATCGTATAGTGCGCAACTATCCAGACAGGTAGCGTAACAACGTCTAAAACATGCAATCGCAGTTTTTTCATTGCTGTCCACTGATTAGCACCTATTAATATTAAACAAAAAAGTAAGCCACCTAATGGCCAATACCACCATTGCATTTTTAATTACCTCGTGTTCTAACTCTAACGAATTTTATAAAAAATTTCAATTCTTTTGTGACTTATGATACACTAAATAAGAATAAATTAGAGGTGAAATCAATGGCAGATGACCAACATAAACGACCAGTAAACGCAAAATTACAGGCAGAAATCGACGCACAACTCAATCAGCATCGCGTCCCTAAAATCGAAAAAAAATCACGTACGCGCATTGAAAAAATGATTTTGGTTATGTCGTGGTTAATGGTCATTTTAATGGTAGGATCGGTTGTTTACGCAGCTGTTAGCGCATTAGGTTGGATGTAAAAAACATGAGTGATTTCTCACTCATGTTTTTTTACTCTACCGAAATTAAAAATGGATACAACGGCTGTCCACCATCGTGAATTTCAACTTCTAGATCTTCATCAATAGCAGAAACGCTTTTTGCTAATTTATTAGCCGCTTTTTCTTTTGTGTCTGCACCAAAAATAATCGTAACAATTTCCGAGTCATCATCCAACATTTTTTCGACTGATTGTTCCGCTGCATCTTCAACGGAGTCTGCCACAACTTGAATGTCACCATCAATGATTCCCATCCAATCGCCATTGTGAATTTCAACACCGTTCAGTGTCGTATCACGCACTGCCTGTGTGACTTGAGCTGATTTAACATCATCAATCATGTCCGACATAGCATTGGCATTTTCGGATGCTTCAGCATCCGGATTGTACCCCATCATTGCTGTCAAACCTTGCTGAACAGTACGCGTTTTAACAACCTGTACCGGCACATCAGCCAGGTCAATTGCTTGTTCGGCTGCCATAAAAATATTACTATTATTCGGCAAAACCACTGCTTGATTAGCACCACTTGCTTTAATTGCATCAACAATGTCTGCTGTTGAAGGATTCATAGTCTGCCCACCAGAAATCACCGTATGAACGCCTAGACTCTTAAACAACTTGGCCACACCATCACCAGCAGCGATGGCAATAACGGCAGTTTCAGGGACAGGCATCGTCATTTCAGAAATTTTAGCAGCCTGTGCCTCGTCCTCACGTTGGGCGTCAATAACAGCTTGTTGCTGATCGCGCATGTTATCAACTTTCACTTTGACTAATGACCCAAAGTGCGTACCCCAGCTAATAACCTCACCTGGATTTTCTGTATGAACATGCACTTTCACAATTTCATCATCATTAATAACTAACAATGAGTCACCCAGTTGCGCTAAATGCTTATAAAATTCATCATAATCAAATTCATGATCATAAGTCGTTCCCTTGCCAATTTGGACCATGACTTCTGTACAGTAACCATACTTGATATCTGCAGGGTCAAGATTGGTATTGGCTTGAGCACCGGCGTGTAGTTCTTTGACCATTTGATCAAGTTCCGCATTATCCGGCGCTTTCATATCGTCTTCATTAAAATCGCCACTTAGCACTTGATAGAATGCCTGCAAAACAAACACGAGTCCTTGCCCACCAGAATCAACAACACCAACTTCTTTTAACACCGGTAATAAATCAGGTGTGCTATTTAAAGCTTTCTGAGCTGCGTCTTCAACGGCAGCCATCAACTCAACAACATCATCAGTTTGGTTTGCTACCTTATTTGCTTTTGAAGCCGCTTCCCGAATAACTGTCAGAATTGTGCCTTCTGTTGGCTTCATGACAGACTTATAGGCAATCTGTGCACCAGCCATCAAAGCATCGGCTAAATCACGTGCTGAAAGTGTCTCTTTGTCCGCCATACTATTGGCAAAACCACGAAAAATTTGAGACAAGATAACACCTGAGTTACCTCTAGCGCCCATTAGCAGCCCTTTTGACGTTGCCTTAGCGAGTGCACCAATATTGGTATCCAACGCGTCTCTCTCATATTGGGCACCACTTGCCATCGACAAGCTCATATTTGTACCAGTGTCGCCATCGGGTACTGGAAATACATTTAATTTATTGATTTTATCCGCATTTGCGGCAAGTGCTGCTGACGCAGCATTTATCATTTTACCAAATTCTACATTGGTAATAACTGTGAGTGAATTGACTGACATGACCTCTCCTAGTCACTGACGCGGACACCTTGAACTATCACATTAACTTCAGTGACATGGATGCCCAATAATGCGTCGAGATTATATTTGACTTTACCTTGAACCGACTTTGATATTTCTGATAGTTTAGTGCCATATTGAGCAACTAAATAAACATCAACACCGACACCACTATTTTCTTGATGCACAACGACACCCTTACCATAATTTTCACGGTTCAATATTTGATTAACACCATCTCGAAAAGTAGCCTTGGAAGCCATGCCGACAACCCCAGGATTTTCAATTGCAGAACCACCCACAATCGTCGCAATGACATCATTTTCTAGCGTAATATCGCCGTTTTTAGTTTTCATTTTAATTGCCATAGTTGATTCCATGCGTCTTTGTAATACGACTTTTACTTTTGTCGTTTACAATAACACACTTTTCCTCCTTACCAAAGGTTCGTTAAATACTATTTTACCATAGAAAATTGATATTACGCCTATACGGCTTCTAAATAACCATAGCCGACTTAATTAGCACTTAACTGCGAACAAAAAAACCACCATGCGGTGGTCTCACGATATTGGCGAACCAACAAAACGTGTTTTAAACGCGTTCGATTGAACCGTTCTTTAATCCGGCCTTCAAAGTACGCGCCGTCAAGTAAACCTTCTTTGGTGCGGCACCGTTGATTTTTACCGTAACTTTTTGCAAGTTTGGCTTCCAGCTGCGACGGCTTGAGTTCAACGCGTGTGAACGTTGGTTACCGAAGCGTGTGCGTGCACCAGTAATAGCATCTTTTGCCATGTTCGACCCTCCTTTTCGAGCCATTTATTTTTTAAGCTCTTTCTACAACAATATTAAATTTTACCAGAATTTTAACCTTTTGACAAGTTAATTCGTGTATTTTGACAAAATATCTGCCAACTGTTGTTTATTATGAAAACCTGTTAGGCGTTCCACGACTTCACCATCTTTTTTAACAAGAAGTGTTGGAATTGCCCTAATGCCGAATTCAGCGGGTGTTTGAGGATTCTGATCCACATCCATCTTGACGAATTCCACATCGTCAACTTCATCTGACAATGCTTCTAGCACTGGTGATTGCATGCGACATGGGCCACACCAAGTCGCCCAAAAATCTGTAATACTAACACCTTCATTCGTTGCTGCTTCAAAAGTTGCATCTTCTACTGTCTTTACTGCCATGTTAACTCCTATCTATGGATTGCGTCACCATGATAATACCCGTATCAAAACTGACGTGAACCCTATCATTTAAGAATTCATTTGATGACCACATTTTATACTTATTTTCTGTTAGTGTCAACGGATATTTTGCGTCAATAATTTTAAAATTTTTGACGTCATTAATTGGCATGAAACCTAGATAATGACTGTTTTTATGCTTTAAAACACTATGTTGACCTGCTTTGAAAAAAGTCACACTGTTGGTTTGATCAATGATTTCAAGTTTTTCAACAACATCATCAAACTTTGGGTCAGCCATTAGCCATAAATTGCTTAATAAATGATCCAATCTACCACCTGTGGCGCCAAAAACTTTAATACAAGACACCGATTGTTTTTGTGCAAACATAATCGCCAGCTCTGTATCTGTTTCATCTTTTTCAGCACGAACATGGACAATATTTTCAGCGGTAATATGTTCTTGCAGCGCCTCAAATTCAGCTGATGTCAAAGAATCAAAATCACCAACTGCTAACATCATTGCTACACGATGTTGATAAAGGTACCAAGCCCCACGATCAGCGCCAATCCATACACCAGGCTCATTGAATAAATTTTTTGGCCACAAATCGACTGGTCCGCCTGCTAAAATATTAATTTGCATTATTTAGTCAGTTCTTTCAAAATGGCAATTTTTGCAGCGGGATCAACTTTATCATACACATACGATCCAGCAACAAAAACATTAGCCCCCGCTTCATAGGCCGCAGCAATCGTTTCATTATTCACGCCACCATCAATTTCAATATCAAAGTCAAGACCACGAGCATCACGAAAAACTTTTAATTGCGCAATTTTTTCAATTGTAGATGGCAAAAACTTTTGACCACCAAATCCTGGATTAACAGTCATGACTAATACTTGGTCGACCATATCAAGAACTGATTCAATCGCTGACACAGGTGTCCCAGGGTTAATAACAACTTCAGCTTTGACACCTTTGTTTTTGATCATTTGTAAAGCACGATGAATATGTGGTGTAGCTTCAACATGAACACCGATGATGTCGGCACCCGCATCAGCAAAATCATCAACAAAGCGTTCTGGATTAACAATCATCAAATGGACGTCTAACACCAAGTCTGTTTCCGGACGTAATTGTTTAACCCAGTTTGGACCGTAAGAAATAGCTGGCACAAAACTACCATCCATAACATCAATGTGTAAGTATTCTGCGCCTGCTGCTTCAACGAGTTTAACGTCGCGCTCTAAATTAGTATAATCGGCACTCAAAATAGATGGTGAAATAATTCCTGACATGTTCATATCCCCTTTTAGTTATCTGTTTTATATTTTGGTTTTTGCGCTTTTATCAGTTGGTAAAACGCTTTATAACTATTATACCTTGACTGAGAAATTGTGCCAACTGTCACAGCTTCTTTTACTGCACAAGCTGGTTCATTTAGATGTAAACAACCACGAAAGCGACAATTCGAACGAACCGCCACAAATTCCGGAAAAAAATCGTCTAAAGTCTCAGCGGAAAAATCGAAGACTTCGTACGACGAAAATCCTGGTGTATCAGCGATCAAGGCGTCACCAACCCGAATGAGAGTGACTTGACGTGTTGTATGTTTACCACGGCTTAGTGCTTTTGAGACCTCTCCTGTTTCAAGACCAAGGTTTGGAGATAAATGATTCAACAACGTTGATTTACCTGCACCAGTTTGACCCATGAAAACTGAAACGTTGTCTTGCAACTCAGCTTTCAATTGGTCAAACGCATTGGGTGCTGTCGATTCAATCACTGGATAGCCAATTTGACGATAGTCTTGAACAACTTGTTTCATCATTTGACGCTCTTTAGATGAAAGTAAATCGAATTTCGAAAAATAAATTAGTGGATCCACACCGGCAGCTTCCAAGGCGACTAATTGTCTATCAAGCAAGTTAGCTGTAAAATTTGGTTCTTTTACTGCTGTGACAATCACAGCAATATCAATATTAGCAACCGGCGGACGGACGAGAACGTTTCGCCGATCATGAATAGCCCAAATCAAACCTTCGTCGCGATCACTTTCAAAATCAACAAAATCACCAACCAATGGCTTTTGCTTTGAGTTGCGAAATTCACCACGGGCACGCGTTCGTTGAATTTCTTCGGTACCATCTAATTGTATATCATAGTAGCCGCTCAAAGAGCGTATAATGCGTCCTGTTTTCATAACATAATCATAACAAAAAAAGTCGATATAATCGACTTTTACTCAATAAATTATTTAAGAATTACCCGAACCACTAGAAGATGAGGATTTACTACTCTCATCACTCGAGTTATCACTAGAAGAGGAGCTCGAACTGGATGAGCTACTGCTTGAACTAGATTGTTCTGGCCCTTGTGAGATGGTCACTAATAGTGTATTATCCCTTGTAATTTTTGAACCACCACGTATTGACTGGCTAATAACATGGTCTTTTTTAACGGAATTTGAATAGGTAGTATTAACATTTACCGTAATCCCGTTTTGTGCTGCCCAATTTTGCACGTCATCTTGTGTACTTGACTTGGTGAAATCAGGTACCGTAATCTTTTCAGGCCCAGTTGAGACGGTAAATTTAACTGTCGTTTCAGTTGGATCAACTTTGTCATTGGCAGAAACTGACTGTGCAATAATTGATCCAGAAGCAATAGTATCTGAGGCTTGAGATGTCTTTTGTACTTCGTAGCCTTGTGTCCGCAGCTGGGTGGCTGTCATATCATAATCAGAACCGACATAATCACCAAAACGGACTTTTGCACGACCAGAGGAAACTATCAAATTAACAGTATCCCCTTTTTTGGCATCAGCACCATCAGTTGGTGTTGAACGGACGACATTACCTTTTTTGATTGACTTGGAAGTCGTGGATGTCACCGTGCCAACATTTAAGCCAGCCTTTTTAATCTTACTTTCTGCCTGACTTTGAGTTAAATCCACCACATCAGGCACGGTCGTTTTATTGGCTTGAATTTGTAAAACAACCAAAAAACTAATTACAGCAACCAACACAATTGCAAGTAACGCCACAATTTTACCCGTTTTGCTTTCGCGGTACTTAATACCCTCGCCTCGTAATACTGATCTTACGTAGGCAGGTGTACGGTCTACAACTTTAGCAATTTCTTTGACATTATAACCTTTTTTAGCATATTCAATAATACGATCTTTAATAGAGGGTTCTTCTGGGGCCTCATCTGGTAGTACATTTACTGATGAGACACCGGTTTTCAGTTGATCCTGGATTTGAGCCATTGGAATAATTCTAGTTTCATCGTCAGCATCTGTCATTGGCGCAAAACGTGACTCATGCGTCCTCCTTGGCGATAACGATGTTTTAATATCTTCTGCCATAGCTGCTGCATTAAGATAGCGATCTTGCGGCTTTTTCGCTGTTGCTTTCAAAATAACGTTTTCTAAAGCCTGCGGAATCCGTGGGTCAAAATCACGAACAGATGGCATATCAGCCGCAGCATGTTTGAGCGCTACTGCTACCGGTGTGTCCCCTTCGTACGGCACATGCTGTGTCAGCATTTCGTAAAGCATAACTCCTAGCGCATAGATGTCGGACTTTGTTGAAGCCATGCCACCACGTGTCTGCTCTGGTGATAAGTAATGAACAGAGCCAATGACCGTATTTGTCTGCGTTAGATCTTGTTCTGATTTAGCAATAGCAATTCCAAAATCAGTGATTTTAACTTTATTTTGTGCATCAATCAGAATATTTTGTGGTTTGAGATCCCGATGAATAATATCTGCATCATGGGCCGCTTGGACTGCGTTCAGAACCTGCAACATAATATCAACAACTTGTTGATAGGGAATTGGAAAATGTGCTTGAATGTATGATTTTAAGTCAGTTCCTTCAACATATTCCATAACGATGTATTGAGAGCCTTCATACTCACCAACATCATAAACTTGAACAATATTGTCATTAACCAATTCGGTAGCTGCCAAAGCCTCATGTTGAAAACGTTTTGCCAAATCAGCGTCAGCTTGCATATCAAGGCGCATCGTTTTAAATGTCACGTCACGATCTAAAAACTCATCATGCGCCAAATAAACATTGGCCATGCCTCCACCACCAAGTGATTTAATAATAAGATATCGATTGTCAACTAATGTATCAGGTAACATTTTTAATCCTTTTCATGTGTAACGAGCACCGCCGTCACGTTATCTGGCGCACCATGGTTATTTGCTTGTTGAATCATATCAAACACTCTGATATCTAATGATGCCTCTAGACGCATTGTTGCTTTTATTTCATCTTGTGTTAATACTTTTGTAATACCATCTGTGGTCAAAAAGAGCATATCATCTTCAACAAACTCATGCTGAACAACTTCTAAACTTGCATGTTGATCAACGCCTAGAAAACGGGTCACGCTCCGTGCATTTGGTAAATTGCTGGCACTTTCTGCTGATAAGGCGCCGCTACGGATCATCTCATTTTTAAGTGTATGATCAAAAGATAATTGTGTGAGCTCATCTCCGTGTAGCAAAAAGGCTTTCGAATCACCTAAATTAGCAACGACAATCTGATCATCAAATAGTACAGTTAATACAAGAGTTGTTGCCATCTCTGACAACTCCTCAAATCGTTGTCCCGCTTCTAGAATCGTTTGATTTTCAATTATTGTTTGATTTTTAAGCCATTCAATTGTTGGTACAATTGTTTCAAGTTGGCTACTTTCCCATGCATGTCCAAAATGTTCTACGGTCATCGCACTGGCGACTTCACCACCCTCATTGGATGTAACGCCGTCTGCTACAATAACCATCGTTCGACCAAAACTATTGGTGAAGGCACCAACATAATCTTGATTATCCGGACGTTTTGCCCCAGGATCAGTATGATAGGCAATTGCCATAGATTATTTTTTCCTTAGTACTGCAACAAAGAAACCGTCAGTGTAATAATCATCGGGGTAAACATGTAATACTTTCTCATGTCTATCTTCTTTAAGATTTTGCGACGTTTCTGTTGGTATCAATTCAAAATTTGGATTGTCATTCAAAAAGCTTGTCACAACATCGTCATTTTCTTGACGCAAAATTGTACAAGTACTGTAAACCATAATACCATCTTTTGCAAGGTTTTTGCTAACTGAATTCAAAATTGCGAGTTGCAAGCGTGATAAACTTTCAACATCAGCTAGTGTTTTATCATATCTAATTTCAGGTTTTCGGCGTAATAAACCAAAGCCAGAACATGGTGCATCAACTAAAATCCGATCGAATTGTTGATCAATTTGTTCAGGCACTTTGCGAGCGTCAAGCACACGTGTTTTAATTTTATCGGACAAATGCATGCGCTCAGCATTATGTTGGATCAGTTTGATTTTGTGTTCATGAATATCAAGCGCTAATACTTTAGCATCATCAGCGATATATTGTGCAATTTGTGTGGTTTTACCGCCCGGTGCTGCAGCAGCATCTAAAATATTTTTGACGTTTTCTGTCAGTTGCAAACTTTCCACCGACAACATTGCACTTTCGTCTTGAATCGTCAATAGACCATCATGATAAGCCTTTGAACTTGCAACATGACCACCATTAACGACAAAAGCGTGAGCAGCAACTTTTGATGCTATTGCTGAAAAATTCTCTGCTTCCAACGCAGCCTTAACCTCATCATCACTAGCCAAAGTAGTGTTAACACGTACAGATTGTGATGGCGCATCATTAATTGTGGCAACAATTTGGCGTGTTTTAGTTTCACCATTTTGATTTATCAACGTCTCAATTAACCAGACGGGTAGGCTTGCTTCAACCGACAGGCGTGTCACTGTATCTGAAATATCAGTTGTTGATCGTAAGCCTTGACGATCAATATTATGCAATATTGCTGTGACAAATTTAGCTGTTCCAACATGTCCCATGACTTTAGCCACTTCAATTGACTCATTAAAAATAGCGTGTTGCGGAATTTTATCCAAATAGACCATTTGAAATAACGCGGTATAAAGCAACTCCGTAACCCATGAATCAATTTTTTTATTTTTGACAAAAGGAGCTAACCAATAATCGAAAGTTAAACGATGTTGAATGACACCATAAACCAATGTCGTTAGTAGTCGTGTATCTGCTTCGCCTAAATGATGTTGCTTGATAACTTGGTTCAGTTGCAAATTAGAATAAGCACCATTTTTAATTTTAGCTAACGTTTGCACCGCTAAAACCCGAGGATTATCACTGTATACTCGTTTATCACTCATGTTTTGTTACCCATTGTTCCCCTACTTCAAGATTTTTCCCGACACCATTTAAATAATCACTAATTGCCATTTTTGATTTACCTGCTGGTTGCAATTGATTAATTGTGATCACAGTACCATTTGCTGCTGCGATAGATAATGATTTTTTAGTTTTGGTTACAATAGTACCCGGTGCTTGCGTTGTTGTATCAAGTTGTGGTGTGACATCAATTAATTTCACACGTTGTGCGCCAACTTGAATGTAGGCAGGGTGCGTGGGATATAGACCACGAATATGCCAGTCGAGCTGTTGTGCCGTCTCGTTTTCAAAATGCAAGTTTTGCAAATCATGCGGAATATTGGGTGCAAAAGTCACCTCAGCTTCATCTTGCACCACTGGTTGAATGTCGCCATTAGCGATTTTCGGTAGTGTTGCCATCAATAAATCACGACCGGCTAAGCTCAACTTTTCAAACATTGTGCCCACATTGTCATTGGCAGTAATTGGCACTTTAACAACATCAATCACATCCCCAGCGTCCATTTTTTTGACCATGTACATTATGGAAACGCCAGTTTCTTGATCGCCATTCATGATTGCATAATGGACAGGCGCGCCGCCACGATATTTTGGTAATAATGAGGCATGGGTGTTCACTGCAGCAATTCGAGCGGCTGACAACATTTTTTCCGGTAAAAATTGTCCAAAAGCTGCCGTCACAATGAAATCAGGTTGCCAATCAATGACTTGCTGCATTTCTGGAGAACCGCTAATTTTTTCGGGCTGCAAAACACGGACACCCTGTGCCATCGCTGCTTCTTTAACAGGGCTGGGCGTCAATTCATGCCGCCGACCTTTTGGTCGATCTGGCTGAGTGACAACACCCTTCACTTCATATTGATTATCGGCCAATAATGCTTCCAATATTGGCACCGCAAACTTGGGAGTGCCCATAAAAACAACCGTATAGCTCATTAATTTACCTCGACTTAAAAATTAAATTGTCACCCAACAAAAATACCCGTTTAACTGCGGGTATTTGTTTTTCTTTATTATATCACATCACATAAATGAGACTGGTTCACGGTCAATACTGAGACGCAAATCGCCTTTTGAATTTTGTGAACGATTTTGTAAAGTCTTCAATAAATTGTCGACCATATCTCGCTGTTTAAACTTGAGAATGATTTGGAAATAATAGCGATTGCGCATTTTGGCAATCGGTTTTGGCGATGGTCCTAAGACAATAACGTCTTGATCAACATGTGCACGTAACCAACGTGCAACTTGTAGCATTTGCAAAGCCGCTTGATTTTCGTCAGAATGACTGGCTTGAATTTGAACAGTGTAGTAATACGGTGAGTAATTACCGGCATGTCGTGCACGCATTTCTTGATGATAAAACCCTTCATAATCATGCTGCTTAGCAAAAACAATTGCATAGTGTTGCGGGTTAAAAGTTTGGACGACAACTTCACCACTTTTTTGCGCGCGACCTGCTCGCCCGCTGACTTGCGTTAAAAGTTGAAATGTGCGTTCACTAGCGTGAAAATCAGGTAATCCCAATGCTGTGTCTGCATTTAAAACACCGACCAAGGTGACATCTGGAAAATCTAATCCCTTGGCAATCATTTGCGTGCCTAGTAAAATATCAGCTTCATGACGTCCAAATTTTTCTAGTAATTTGTCCATACTACCCTTTTTTCGAGTCGTATCTTGATCCATTCGAATCACACGTGCTGTGGGGAAAAGCTCAGCTAGTTCAACAGCCACCTTTTCCGTGCCAGTACCATAATAGCGAATGCGTTTTGACCCACAATTCGGGCAAACTGTCGGAATAGGTTCCTCATGACCACAATAGTGACATTTTAACGTGTGCGAATCCATGTGCAACGTCATTGCTAAATTACAATTGGGATCCCGTGGCACGAAACCGCAATCACGACACATGACAAAACTTGAAAAACCACGACGATTAAGCATCAGAACAATTTGCTCTTTTTTATTTAACCGGTCAGCAATTTTGTCTTTCAGTTCAGCAGAAAAATTCGTTTCAGGACCGTCAGCCAAAGTATCTTTCATGTCAATGACATCAACCTTAGGCAGTTTGGCTCCGCCGGCTCTTTGTGTTAAAGTCAAACGTTCATAAACGCCACGCTGTGCGCGCGCGCGTGTCTCTAATGACGGTGTTGCTGAACCGAGAATGACTGGGATTTGATAATATTCACCACGCCACAAGGCCACATCGCGGGCGTTGTACCGAGGATTATCAGACTGCTTATATGTCGTTTCATGTTCTTCGTCAACAATAATAACCCCAAGATTATCTAATGGTGCAAACACTGCAGACCTTGCCCCTACGACAATTTGAACATCACCCCGTTCAATTCGTCGCCACTCATCATAGCGCTCGCCATCACTTAAACCTGAATGAAGTACGGCTGTTTGTTCTCCAAAACGACTTTTAACACGTCGCACCATTTGTGGTGTTAAGGCAATTTCAGGCACCAAAAATAGAACGGTTTTGCCCTGTTTTAACACGTGCTGTGCCACTTGCAGGTATACTTCAGTTTTGCCTGACCCAGTGATGCCTTCCAGCAAAAAAGGCGCAAAACGATGTAAATCAGCTGAGGCTGAAATACGATCAAAAGCTTGCTGTTGCTCATCGTTTAAATCTAACGGATTACTTTTTTGTACCGTTGCTTTAAACGGATCGCGTAATGCCTCAACATGCTTTTTGACAAGCCATTCATGTGTCACAGCATGTGCCAATGTTGCATCACTAACCGGTAACATTTCTTGCAATTCTTTTTTTAGCCATGTCTCACCAACATGTTGCAAAATGAATGCCATTAGTTGTGCCTGCTTTTTGGCTGTTGGTCGCAATGATTGTTGCGCCGTCTTTAACATCGTGACATTTTGACTAAATTGATAAGCTAATTGTGTTTTAACTTTTGCCCGATCATTAACTTCAATTCTGACTTCGATGCTGTGTTGACGTCGGAGTTTGGCTAACGTAGCCAAATCCTTGTCGCTATATTGATTAGCATGAAACGCAATTTCGGTCAATCCCATGAATAGTCGATTAGCGACGTCATCACTGACCTTACCGACTATTTTTATAAAATGTTGATAGTCTGCTTTTAAGGCATTTGGCAACATGGTTTGTAAAATCGAAATTCTAAAGGCGAAGGTTTCATCCGCTAAATAATCAGACAACGACAACAATTCTGTGTTTAAAACCGGTGACAAATCTAAAATTGTTGTCAAAGGTCGTAATTGATCTTCTGACAAATCAGTCGTCGCACGAATACCAATCACAAATCCCATCACTTTTCGACGTCCAAAAGGTACCGTAACACGCATGCCAGGTAAAATTTGATCAATCATTTCTTCAGGAATGACATATGTATAAGGTTGATCTGTTTGCATTGTTGGCACATCAACAATGATTTGTGCATATTGTTTCTTCATATCTCTATTTTAACAGAGCTGGCAAATCACTTCATCCAACAAAATAAAAAGCAGACAAAACATTTGTCTGCTATCTTTTAAATATGCTTGATGTTAAATCCTGTACGTTCTTGAATGGCATTTAACGCCTGCAAATAACGCGCATAATAGCCATAGGGATCCTCGCTACCACCCTGCGCATCTAACATCACAACTTTATCCATAAAGCCATAATCTTCAATTACTTGCATGAGTTGATTATGGAATTGCCAACGTGTGTCATCATCAGCACTATCCATATTACGGAATCCATCATCTACATAAGGTGTTACTGGGGGAATTACTAAAATTAAATCAATTAATTCCTCACTAATTGTATTATCAAATAATGGTTGCAATTGCGCATTATCTTCCTTGCTCAACCACATATCCGCATATACTTTGGTAACCATAGCGTCTGTATCAAAAATTGTTAAACCGTTGTTAGCAGGTGAATTAATTTCTTTTGAATTAGCATCGTACTGACCTTGAATCAGACGAATGTAGTCTTTCACAACTAATTCATCATCACTCACATTAGAGCGCTCTTGATATTCACGAGCATATTCCTCAGAAAATGGTGAGTTACTTGTTCTTGCCAAACGCCTCACAAGCGTTGATTTGCCAGTAGAGGCCGATCCCATGACCGTGACTTTCTTTGTAAAATGACGTCGAAAGACTCGGTTAATATAATCCCAGTTACCAATTGGATCTTGACGAATTTCTGTTCCTGAAATTTTTAAAACAGTGCGATCCATCAAACTGACTTTGAATTGACCAGTTTGTGGCAAGCGTTTTTCCAACTCAACTTTATAATCAGCTTCACCTGTGTAAAAAGTGATTTGGGCCTGCTCGTCCACAATATTGCGCTTGACAGTCTCAACCAAACGGTTAGTCCACTCATCCCAACCATTTGGCATTTGTGGGATATCATCTTCATTAATGTAATCTACTTTAATGTCTGTTTCATCACTGAACGCCTCTCGTAAATAACGGAAACGTTTTTCAACGGGTAGTCCCATTTGATAGCCACGATCACCTGTATAACCTGATGCAATAACAACCACGCCGTCATTTAAAGCCGCTGCTTTATAAATTTCAGCTTGATGGCCAACATGCATTGGGGCTAATGTGCCAAAAAACACGCCGATTTTATGACCTTCTAAATCATCTTTATATAAATTACCTGCAATTGTAATCATGATGTTAATAAATTTTGCAGCATTTAATTGAAAATGTTGCTATTCCTTTTTAGTTAATTTGCGCCACTGAATAATACCGTAAATAGCATTAACAGTCAATGCTAAATTCATACCCAACATGGCAAACGCACTAGGATCAGCATGTCCAGTCCATGCACGCGCCCAAAGTACGATTTCCACGATATCAAATAACAGCCACGCATACCAAGATTCCGCAAACTTAGCGGTTTGTAAAATTTGGGCACCCATGGAAATCGTGGTTGTCAAGCCATCCATATAGGGTTGACGGGAACCTGCTTGTTGTAAAATCAGTCCAACAATACCAAGGATAACGAGAAAAACTGGTATGACAAATAGCCATTGTTTCGGGGTCATATACTTGGTTGCAACAACATCTTGCTGATCTTTTTGGGTGATTTGGTCTCGTTTCATAAATCCTAACCACGCCGCAATACCAACAAATTGCATAACGACCCAGAAAGCACTCAATGCCACTTCACCAAATAACTGCGACTGAAAAGCTAGTGGCATATACATCACAGAATAAATTAAACCCCAAAAGTAGTTCGTGATGCGACCTTTGGCCACCAGTATTACCGTAATAATATTCATCAACCCTGTCGTCAAGCCAAACCAATCAAACGTATGACTATGTGCAACACCCAGTCCCCAGACAAGTCCTTGCAATGCTACCAAAACGATAAACAGCGTGCCTTCAGCTAATGTCCAACCAAATAATAGTTCGCTAACGATATTTTTTGGATTGAAATAACGCCAAAATCGACGTGAGACTGTCTCCTCAGCCATGTGAATTCTCCCACATTATATATTATTTTCTACCATTATAACAGTTAGCGCAGAGAAAGTATCGTCAAGTAATCAGAACGTCATTTAATTTTCAAACAATGACATATATTGGCCGTAACCCTCTTTTTGTAAATCCGCCTTGGGGACAAATCGCAAACTGGCCGAATTAATGCAATATCGCAGACCACCTTTTTCAACAGGACCATCAGTGAAGACATGCCCTAAATGCGATCCGGCTTCTTTGGACGTTACCTCCGTTCGTGTCATACCAAACGAGTAATCAACGTGCCGCTTAATGTGGTGCTCGTCAATGCCTTTAGTAAAAGCTGGCCAACCACAGCCGGCATCATATTTATCAGTAGAGCTAAACAATGGTTCACCACTCACAACATCAACAAAAATGCCGTCGTCCCACCACTGATCATATTTACCAGTAAAGGCACGCTCAGTCGCAGCATGTTGTGTCACTTCGTACTGCTCCGGTGTTAAACGCGCACGCAACGCTTCATCAGATTCTTTCACCATTTGTATCCTCCTTTAATTCAATAAATCTACAAAAATCCTGAGGTTCATACTCCTTAATTGTACACAGCAAAGTCATCCCGTCAAATGTCACGCCTCATCAATATCATTAGCTTGAAGCCAAATTTTAGCAGCCTGCAATTCTTCACTGGAAATAACATGAGATTGATTAAGACGGAAGACAGTCACTAATGCTTTTGCTTGGGTCAAGTTATCGACTAGCGCATCAAAACTATCACGCGGCACAATAGAATCAAAATTACCGTGCGATAAAAAAACATGACTGCCTTGCAAATGGGCCGGCTCTGTAATGGGCGTTAGTTGCATCGCATGTAGTGCAATGACATTCTTGAATGATGTTTCTGGATGTGTTAGCAACGCATGCAAAGCAATATTGGCACCATTAGAAAATCCAACCGCTAACGATGGCGATGTGTTCAAATCATATTTTGTTAATAATTCACTCACTGATTTCACCAACCAAGCTGTCTGTTCACCAAGAGATACTAAATTAAATTCTCCTTCGGCGTATCGTTCAAAAAAACGATGATAGCCATTTTCTAAAACACGACCTCGAATAGCCAAAATTGGATGATTTGGTAACAAATATTTAGCAATAGGTACTAAGTCATTTTCATCACCTCCTGTGCCATGTAGCAATACAACCGTCGGTAAATCTGGATTGCCAGCAATAAATAAATGGTGCACATCATTGAAATTCTGCTTAATCATACTATCATTCGTATCAACCATTATGAACTCCTTTATGCTAGAAAACGACCCATCAATCCATGAGTCGTTTTTGTTTCATATCAATTTTTAGGGCTATTAAAATCAACCAAATTATCCTCAATTTGTGTTCGCATATCCTCTAGAAAAGGTGGCAATTCAAGATGAACACCAGCTTCTTCATAAGTTTCATCTACTAAGAAACCTGGCCCGTTTGTCGCTAATTCAAACAAAATACCCGGAGTTGGTCGGAAATATTCTGATTTAAAATAAAAACGATCAACAAATCCCGAATCTTGGAAACCTAATTCTTGTAGGCGCTTAATCCAAAAGTTTAATGCTTCTTCATCATCATCAATAAATGCTAAATGTTGAGGACCACCAAATCCCTGTAAACCTCGCGGAATGATACGAGAAAGCAAAGTGATGACCTGCGCACCATAACCGCCGTGATCAAATTCATACAACGCATAATCGCCTTTGGTATCAATTTTTTCAGCACCCATTACTTTGGTTAAGACCATATCCATTGCATCATGATTGTTGATTGTCAGCAATTCTAGTCCCAACCCCACAATCGCATGTTGTGGATCCACCGAAGAATGTCGCCATGGCGTGTGTGTCCCCGTTAATTCATTGTGACGCGGATTGGTGTCGTCGGCGATCAAAGCATATCGTTGATCATCAAAATCATAAAAATTTAAGTATGTGGCACCAAATAATTCGTATGTTTTAGAATCATAACGAATACCAAATTCATCAAAACGCGCTTGCCAATAAGCAAATGAGTCTTGAGAAGGTACTCTAAAAGACGTTCTTGAAATCTCATCAGTACCAAAAACCGCTTTTTGGATCCCTGGAAAATCAAAAAATGTCAAAACAGAGCCACCCTCGCCTTGGTCATCAGAAAAATAAAGATGATACGTACGAACATCGTCTTGATTAACCGTTTTTTTAATTAAATGTAATCCCAATTTATTCGTAAAAAAGTCCCAAATCTTAGGCGAATCGGAAGTAATCGTTGTTAAGTGGTGAATACCACGAATATTTGTCCCCATAGCTTTTATTCCTCTTACTTTTTGTTAGTGTATAGTCAATACTATACACTATTACATTATAAACGCAAGTAATACAACTTACTAATTATAAGCGTAATATTGACCGTGTATCAAAATAAAAAACATCAACGAATGCGTTCACGCATTCGTTGATGTTCTCTTTCATTGTAGGTTTATCACTAAGCAGCTAGTCATTATGATGATCATCATAGCCCTTAGGGTGGCTCTGATGCCACTGCCAAGCTGTCTTGATGATGTCTTGCACATTATCGTACTTTGGTGCCCAGCCCAGCACCTCTCGTGCCTTATCTGAATTGGCAATCAAAATATCAGGATCACCCGCTCGACGTGGCCCAATCTTAGCCGGAATATCAACCCCTGTTGCTTCCCGTGCCGCCTCAACCATCTCTTTCACTGAAAATCCAGTCGCTGATCCCAAGTTAAACTGATTTGACTCATGACCATCAGCTAAATACTGCAATGCCAAGATATGTGCGTCTGCCAAGTCTAAGACATGCACATAATCACGCACATTAAAGCCGTCTGGGGTGTTATAGTCATCACCAAACATTTCAATATAATCACGTTGTCCCAAACCAGCTTGCAAAATAATTGGTACCAAGTGTGTTTCTGGATTGTGGTCTTCACCAATCGTGCCATCTTCTGCTGCACCAGCCACATTGAAATAGCGCAACGCGACCCATTTAACCCCGTCAGCTTGATCGGACCAGTTCATGATTTTTTCCATCATCAACTTTGATTCGCCATAAGGGTTAATCGGGTTTTGCGGATCGGTTTCCTTAATCGGAATATGCACCGGATTACCATAAGTTGCCGCTGTTGATGAAAAGACGATTTGCTTGACGTCATGTGCTTTCATCACTTCCAACAACGTAATCATGCCACTAGTATTGTTGTCAAAATATTTCAGCGGGTTTGCCACTGACTCTGGCACGATTGAAAAGGCTGCAAAATGAACCACTTGTTCAATGTTTTCTTTATCAAACACTGCCGACAATGCTGCCTTATCACGAATGTCAACTTGATAAAATGTCGCTACTGGATTAACTGCTGCGCGGTGGCCAGTGAACAAGGCGTCCACAACCACCACGTCGCGTCCGGCTTCAACCAAACGTTTCACCATGTGTGAGCCAATATATCCTGCGCCACCAAGTACTAATACTGCCATTTTGATTTATTCCCCTACTTCGATTTGCTTAATAAACTTTTCCAGACCCTTTTGTCCAGATTGATCATTTTTAAAGACGCCTGCATCCTCAAGTACCCGACTGAAAATCTGTCCCACGCTTTGTTGCACGATATGTGTCACATTATTCGCGTTAATCACTTCAGATTGCTTCAAAGCATCTGCCCATGCTTGATGTTTCTCTGCAATGTTATTATCATTACCTAATAAATATTGCGCAACTTCAGCTAATTCTGTTTTCAAACGTGGCGGTAAAATTGCTAATCCCATCACCTCAATCAAACCAATATTTTCTTGTTTAATATGCTGAACATCTGGATGTGGGTGAAAAATGCCATCTGGGAAAGCGTCAGATGTGTTGTTATCACGTAATACAAGATCCACTTCGTAATGACCACTTCGAAATCTAACAATCGGCGTTACCGTGTGGTGTCGTTCACCATCATCACCATACGCACGAATTGAAAGAGAGACATCATCATAATTTTGCCAAATCATCATAATTTTATCAGCAGCATGTAGTAATTTTTCACGATCATCGTCAATCAAGCGAATGGTTGTCATCGGCCAATTTAAAATACCCGCTTCACGCAAATCACACCCTGCAATGGTAATTTTTTCTTTCATGACTGCTTTTTCCATAGGTAGTTCATAACGGCCAGCTTGAAAATGGTCATGTGATAAAATCGATCCACCAACAATTGGCAAATCCGCATTTGATCCAATGAAGTACTCTGGAAATTTAGACACAAACTCTAACAATCGTGATAAATTTTCGCGATCAACATGCATCGGGCGAAGATTTTCAGAGAGCACGATAGCATGTTCATTGAAATAAGCATAAGGTGAATATTGAAAATACCATTTTTCATGTCCTAAAATCATTGGAATAACACGATGATTAGTGCGCGCTGCATAATCCAGTCGTCCCCAATATCCTTCATTCTCTTTTGCCAATTGTGAAACAGGATATTGCGATTGCTGTTGACTTTTATTTTTCAAAGCCGCCGCAATCGCTTTAGGATCCTTTTCTGGTTTGGATAGATTAATAGTAATTTGCAGTGTACCATATTCTGTATCCACTGGATAAGAAATGTTTTGACTGATCTCACGTGTTTTAATGTAATTACTACGCTGTGATAAGTCAAAGAAATAATCAGTTGCTTGTCGCGGAGATTGCTGATAATGCTCCCAAAACATTTTGCGAACCTGTGATGGTCTTGGCACGATAAAGTTCATGAGTTGCGCACCTAGCATATCAGTGTTCATTTGACGCAACGCTAATGTCCCATTTTTTTCGGCAACGGCTATCAGCTGATCTAATAACGATAGGGTCGTTACACTGTCATTATCTAGCAAGTGAGGTACCGTATTATGATTTGTTTCACCAACTAATCCCATAATTTGATTGACCAAATAAATTTCGTCATCAGTTGTATAATCAGATTCTGCAATAATTTTTTTTGCGAATGCTGTGAATAAATCAATTTCCGCCATTATGCCTCTCCTGCTACTTCACCTGCCCAGTGTGCACCATTGCCAATGTTAGCGACATAAAATGATGGTGCATAGCCAACAACAGATTCATATTGGCGTCCCACTGTTTCTTTCAGTTGCGCAACAGCATCGCGATGGACTAATGCAATCGCACAACCACCAAAGCCTGCACCTGTCATGCGAGCGCCAAGTACACCATCAACCTGTTGCGCTGTTTCAGCTAAAGTATCTAACTCGATACCAGTAACTTCATAGTCATCTTTTAACGATTGATGAGAAGCATTCATCAACTCACCAAGCGCCTCAAGATCATCATTTTTTAGCGCCTTTACAGCCACTTTAGTACGTTCGTTCTCATAAACCGCATGTCGTGCCCGTTTACGCAAGGTTTCGGAGGATAAATTACCAGCATATTTATCAAATGTATCACTATCGAGTTCACCTAAATATTGAATCGGTACATATTTTTGCAACTGATATACAGCTTCTTGCGTTTCACGAACACGCTCGTTGTACTTTGAGTCCGCTAATTCACGACGTTTATTCGTATTCATGATGACAACTACATAATCACCTAAATGAATAGGCACCATCTCATAAATCATCGTATTAGTGTCAAGGTAAATTGCCCGATCCTTTTCACCAAAACCAATTGCAAACTGATCCATAATGCCTGTGTTAACGCCAACAAAGTCGTTTTCTGCTCGTTGACCACTGGCAACTAATTGCAACCTTGGAATCTTCAGTTGGTACAATTTTTGAGCGACAACGCCAATCAATAATTCTAATGATGATGATGATGACAAACCTGAACCATTCGGGATATTCCCTTCGATGACTAGTTCAAAACCATTTTCAAACTGATTGCCGTACCCTCTAAGAGCTTGTAATACACCTTTAACAAAGTTACCCCAAGATGCGTGAGGTAATTTATCTTCATTATCAATATCAAAGGTAATCACACCTTGTTCTGGAAAATTAGTTGAATAAATTTTGACATCACGATCTGATCGTAATGCCGCTACGCCATAAGTTCCTAGCGTAATTGATGCTGGAAAGACATGACCGCCATTGTAATCTGTATGTTCACCGATTAAGTTGATACGACCCGGTGAAAAAAATTTATCACTGGGCATACGGTGAAATTGACTTTCAAAAACCTGAGTTAATTTTGTGTAAGTATCAGACATTTCAATCTACCTTTCTTACTTTAATTCGTTTTCTTGGACTTTAAAATATCGAACCGATGAAGTGAAATCTGCTTGCTCAATCGGTGCATTATATAAACCAATTGACATCAACTCATCCCCAGAAAAGCTTTCTTGTGTGGCTTGATCAACGTAGAGTACCTCGGGCAACAAGTGGCTCATCTTTGTAATGCTAAACGCTGGTTGCGCCGTTGATAACACACGATAATTAAACAAAAGCACCTCTGTTTTATCTTCATTCACAAATTCCCAAGCAGTCTCGTTACCCTCAAATGGACTTTTAATCCGATAAAAATCACCATATTGAATCAACTGCCGTTGTTGCTTATAAAATGAAATTTGATCTTTAATCTCACTTTTTTCTGCATCAGACAATTTGGCTAAGTTTAATTCATATCCGAACACACCCGCAGTCGCAACATCGCCACGCACTTTCAAGCTCGTCTTGCGACCAGTTTGATGATTAGGAGATGCAGAAACGTGAGCGGTCATGCTTGAAACCGGATAACTTAATGTTGTACCATATTGAATTTTCAAACGCTCAATAGGGTCTGTATTATCAGATGTCCATGACTGTGGGAAATAATACAGCATACCGGCATCAAAACGACCGCCACCACCTGAGCAACCTTCAAACAAAATTTGAGGATATCGGCTGGTCAAACGATTAGCCAAATCATATACACCTAACATATAGCGATGTGCTACTTCACCTTGACGATCAGCTGGCAAAGCAGTTGAATAAACTTCAGTCAGATGACGATTCATATCCCATTTGATGTAATCAATTGGCACATTGTCCAAAATAGCCGCCATTTGATCAAAAATATTGTCGACAACTTCTGGTCTTGAAAAATCCAGTACGTATTGATCTCGACTTGGTGTCATGACACGTTCTGGAATACGTAGTACGTATTCTGGATGGGCGCGATATAGGTCCGAATTTTTAGAAATCATTTCTGGCTCAAACCAGAGTCCAAACTTCATTCCTTTGTCATGCACTTTTTGTGACAAACCATTTAATCCACCACCATCTTTTAACTTGGCTGTGTACTCAAACCAATCACCTAGTGAACTATCATCGTCATCACGATGACCAAACCAACCGTCATCTAAGACAAACATTTCCACACCTAGCGGCGCAGCTTCATCTAAAATTTCTTCAATTTTTTCGGCATTGAAATCAAAATATGTTGCTTCCCAGTTGTTGATAACAATTGGTCGTTGTGCGTACTGATATTGTCCGCGAGCTACACGTTCCCGCAAAAGGTGATGATAAGCTTGTGACATACCATTAAGGCCCTCATCTGAGTACACCATCAGCGTCTCTGGTGTTTGAAAACTATCGTCTGGAGTGAGTTCCCAAGAAAAGCCTTCTTCATTAATACCAGCTAAAATGCGCAACTGATCAACATAATCTTTTTCTAAACTAAACTGATGATTGCCAGAATAAACTAACTGAATACCAACTGCTTCACCCTGATTTTCCGTCGTAGTCGGTGCAACCAGCGCAATAAACGGGTTCATGTGGTGCGAACTGGTACCACGATGACTGGCAAAAGTCGTTAACCCTTGACGCAATGGCTGCCGTTCGATACTTCGCTCACGAACATGAGCACCAGGCAAAGAGATAACTTCCAAATCATTGGCAGGTAAATCCAATTGGAGCGACGCGATTTTTTCAATTTTTACATTTTCGCTAGATAAGTTTTTGATGTTGCTCCAGCGTGTTACAACCGGCCTGTCAGCATAAATTGTGTAGTATAAAGTGAGCTCAACATTTAAAGTAACATCTTCCAACACAATTGCTAAAGTTTGCGCCTCGTCATCAGATAATACGTAAGCATGTGGTAAATCGCTTAAATTGGTTTTACCCTTTTCAATTGCGTACGATTTAAAACGAAAATCAGTAGCTTCGGCACCATCAACGCCCCGTAATTTGATGGCAGCTTGTCTAAAATCGCCTGTATCATAACCACTATACTCTTGTAACAACGTATCTTTTGAAAAACGACGGTCTGTTTGATGAGGTTCACCAGCTAAATTAGGTGAAAAGCCCCGATCTAATCGCGGATAAAGGCGAGAACCATGATAGCCTGATACTTTTTTGCCAAAGTACAAGTGGCTCAACACGCCACCATCTTCGATTTGAATCAAGTAAGACACCTGCTGATTTGATAGATGAAAAACTTGTTGTTGTTCATCAAAAAAAATGTTTGCATTAGACATTTGCTTCCTCCAAGAAAATATTTACTAAATTACAAACATAGTTTACCACCTGTTTACTAAAATGTAAACGGTTACTTATTTTTTTTGAACGTCTCACGATAATGTAACTGACTTGGAATTGTAGACCAAATTGGCCAAGATCTTTCGCCTTTAGCCAGCTCATAGGCCTGATTTAAAGCAGTTTTGCCAATTGCGCTGGGATTTAATTCAACCGTAGTCAATGCTGGCACCAAATATGAAGCTAACTCCAAATTATCGAAGCTCACCACATCAATGTCTTTTCCAGGTTCAATACCTTGTAATTTCAATGCATTAATAGCGCCTAATGCAATTGGATCAGACGCCACCAACAACGCATCTAATTGCGGCTCCTCTTCCAATAATTTTGTTGCACCCATGCTACCAGTTTCTGCATGCCATGTTCCAGTATGAAAGTGAGGCGTGATATCATGACGCTTTGACCAATCTTCATATATCTCACTACGCACGTCTTCTAGATTAGTTGTTGTCGTACCGTCAAGAGCTGTCAAATCATTGATGCCACCGATGAAGCCAATTTTTTGTCGACCCGCTTCATATAACTCGTTCAAAATTCTAACTGTCATCAACCGCAATTCAGGGTTAACCGCATCAATATCATGGTAGTGGTCTTTCGCATCAACTAAAACAATACAGTTGTTGATTTGCTGGAGTCTCTTGACAGCGTTAGGTGTCATATCCCCAAGGACAATAATGGCGTCATATTGCGCAAAATCAGCCAATTTCAATCCTTGATTGATACGAATAACTTCATCAACCACAATGCCGCGTTCATGAGCAGCTTGAACAATGCTTAAATAAATTTGGCGCCAATAAGAATCATTAGATTCACGTGTTTCAGAAAAGACCGTCAAAACTGCAATGTGGAGCGTTTGAGTAGTCATTTCTTTTTTGGGTTTTTTAACATAATTCAGCCGCTGTGCTGTGTCAATAACCTTTTGTCGTGTCTCGTCTGATACAGATAACGTCATATCTTGATTTAAGACACGTGATACTGTACTTGCCGAAACATCTGTTGCTGCCGCGATGTCTTTTATTGTGACCATATATTCTTCCTCAACTCGTCAATGTTGTGATATCAGTCTTTATCACAGAAAATGTTCTTTTATTATTTTACAACAAATTGCGATAAAATACTTTTTACTAAATATTTAGTAAAAAGTATTGCTTTTTCTTTTGAAAGCGCTTACTATTAACTGTGTTAGCTGATATCGAAAAGGAGAATACAATTATGAAGTCTAACAAGCAATCGATGACCTCTCGCGTTTCTTATGCGTTTGGTGCATTCGGTAACGATATGTTTTTCGCTACATTGTCAACTTATTTCATTATGTTTGTGACAACACACTTGTTTAATAGTGGTAACGCTGCACAGAATGACAAAATGATTAGTTACATCACGCTAATTATCTTCCTATTGCGTTTCGTTGAATTGGCAATTGATCCATTTATTGGTAACGCAATTGATAACACGAGTACACGTTGGGGTAAGTTCAAACCTTGGGTGGTTGTTGGCGGTACTGTTGGTTCTATTGCTCTAATCATTTTGTTTACGAATATGGGTGGTTTAAATAAATCCAATCCTCTGCTTTACTTAATCATCTTTGGTTTTATTTACATCATCATGGACATTTTCTATTCATTCAAAGACATTGGATTTTGGTCAATGATTCCTGCGTTAACATTTGATTCTCGTGAACGTGAAAAAACAGCTACATTTGCTCGAATCGGGTCAACTATTGGTGGTAATTTAGTGGGTGTCGTCGTCATGCCACTTGTTCTTTTCTTTTCTCTGAACTCAAATGGCGGCACGGGTGATACGCGTGGCTGGTTCTGGTTTGCTGTGATTGTTGCAACTATCGCTTGGTTAAGTGCCGTAGCTGTTGGTATCGGTACCAAAGAAGTCGATTCAGATCTTCGTAAAAATAAAGAAAAAACAACTTTCAAAAAAGTTCTTCACATTTTAACTCATAACGATCAATTGATGTGGATTGCCCTTTCTTATGGCCTCTATACAACTGGCGTTACACTCGTCAACTCGCTGGAACTGTATTACTTTACTTTTATTTTAGGTAATTCATCTGCTTTCTCAATTTTTGCTAGTCTCAATATTGTAACTGGCTTGCTGTCTGTATCACTTTTCCCAAAGTTAGCTGATAAGCTTAACCGTCGTAATCTCTTCTTCTGGTGCATTTTGACGATGATCATCGCCTTGGTTTTGTTTGTATTTGCTGGTCAATCACTGCCAATGGTCTTAATCGCTGCTGTACTGTTCGCTATTCCACAACCCCTAGTCTTCTTGGTTGTTTTGATGACTATTTCCGATTCTGTTGAATATGGTCAGCTTAAGTTGGGCCACCGTGATGAATCACTAACATTGTCAGTTCGACCATTGCTAGACAAGCTAGCTGGTGCCATTTCAAACGGTGTCGTCGGCTTAACAGCTGTTGCTGCTGGTATGACAACTGGTGCCACTGCTGCTTCCGTTAGCGCTTCAGGTCAAGTTACTTTTAAACTCATTATGTTTGGTTTGCCAATTGTTATTATTTTAATTGGTACGTATGTATTCTATCGTAAGGTCACATTAACAGAAAAGAAGCACGCTGAAATTGTTGATCAATTGGAACGTACTTGGGGCAAGCAATTAGCTGATGATTCTGCTAGTCCTGTCACGACATCAACTAAAATTGAAGCTGGTGCGCATGACTACAACGCACCAATCGCCGGAGAGCTCGTTGATTTAGCATCAGTAAATGATCCTATATTTGCCAATGGCGCGCTTGGTCAAGGATTTGCTATTAAGCCTTCTGATGGTCGCGTATATGCACCATTTGATGGTACCGTTAGAATTGCCTTTTCTACTCGACACGCTGTTGGACTGGTCTCTGATACTGGTGTCGTAACATTAATCCACATTGGTATTGGGACGGTAGCTATGCAAGGTACTGGCTTCGTAACTTACTTCGAACGTGGCCAACACGTCAAGCGTGGTGATTTACTCATTGAGTTCTGGGATAAGGCTATTAAAGATGCTGGCTATGATGATACAGTTATTGTTACCATTACTAATTCTAGTGCCGATGACACATTGACATTAAAGAAACCACTCGGAAGCTTAGTCGATAAAGACGATGTCATTTTGACGCTTGAAAATAATGGCTAAAATGCCGATCATATTATAATACGTAACAAAAGGCCTAAAGTCATATACTTTAGGCCTTTTGCATCTTTAAAATTACATTTGATTGAGATGTGTCTCAATCCACTGCCACACTTCATCTTTACCGTATTTCGTTTCCGATGAAAAGAATTGAAAATCACTGTCTTCTTCGTCAAAACCAAGCGTGCGCTTGATATTTGATTCATATTTGTTAAAACGACTGCGTGATATTTTGTCCGACTTGGTCGCAACAACCAAGATTGGAATATTGTAGTAATGCAACCACTCGTACATTGAAATGTCATCATCACTAGGATCATGGCGGGCGTCAACTAAGCTTATTACACCACGTAATTGCTTGCGTGATGTGATGTACTCTTCAATCATGTGTCCGAACGCTTCGCGCTGCTTTTTGGATACTTTCGCGTAACCATAACCGGGCACGTCAACGAAATATAATTGGTCTTCGACATTGTAGAAGTTCAACGTTTGCGTTTTCCCCGGTTGTGATGATGTTCTGGCAAAGTTCTTGCGGTTAATCAACGTGTTGGTCAATGACGATTTACCGACATTTGAGCGACCAACAAGGGCAATTTCAGGTTTACCATCAGTTGGATATTGGGTGGCTGAGACGGCGCTCATCACCATTTCAACGTTATGCACGTCCATGAGTTAAGCCTCCCTTTTAAGTTGTAGCTCTGGCTGCTCACCTTTTTCAACACTTGCTTCGGTGATAATTACTTTCGCCACATCATCACGACTTGGGATATCATACATGACATCCTTCATGACGTTTTCAATGATTGAGCGTAGGCCACGCGCGCCAGTATGGCGTTTGATGGCTAGTTCAGCCATTGCTTCTAATGCATCTGGTTGGAACTCAAGTTCAACATCATCTAAGCCCAAAAGTGCTGTGTATTGCTTAATGAGCGCGTTTTTAGGTTCTGTCAAAATGCGTGCCAAGTCAGCCACTTTTAATTCATCTAATACGGTCACAATTGGTAAACGACCAATAAATTCTGGAATTAAGCCAAACTTGGTCATATCCTCTGGTTGCACATGGCGAAGAATATTTTCGTCATTGAGGGCAACTGCGTTTTCATTAGCGTCTGAACCGAAGCCGATGACTCGTTCACCTAAACGTTCCTTGATAATCGTGTCGATACCTGCGAAAGCGCCACCGACGATAAATAAAATGTTGGTCGTGTCAACCTGAATTAACTCTTGTTGCGGATGCTTACGACCACCTTGTGGTGGCACGCTGGCAATGGTACCTTCTAGCATTTTAAGTAACGCTTGTTGGACACCTTCACCAGAAACGTCACGCGTGATTGAAACATTCTCAGATTTCTTGGCAATTTTGTCAATTTCATCAACGTAAATGATGCCGTGCTCGGCTGCTTCAACATTGAAATCAGCTGCTTGCAACAACTTCAAAATAATGTTTTCAACGTCTTCACCAACATACCCTGCCTCAGTCAAAGTGGTGGCATCAGCAATGGCAAATGGCACATTCAAAATACGCGCCAAACTCTGCGCCAAATATGTTTTTCCTGAACCAGTTGGTCCGATTAAGGCAATGTTTGATTTTTGTAATTCAACGTCCGTGGTTGGCGCAACATTTTCATTGATACGCTTGTAATGATTATAAACGGCGACAGCCAACGTCTTCTTAGCGTCTTCTTGGCCGATGACATAATCGTTTAATTCAGCCACAATTTCATGTGGCGTTGGTAATGATAAGACTTGGGCCGCTTGCGAGGTAGTTAGTTCTTCTTGAATAATGTTTTGCGCCAAGGCAACACATTCGTTACAAATATAGACACCATTTGGTCCCGCAACAATATTTTTAACTTCACTGGCAGATTTACCACAAAAACTGCAATGTACTTCTTCTTCAAAATTTGGTGTATTCGCCATTATTTTCCCTTTTTGATTGATCTGCTACATTTTTATGCAGACGATATATATTTTATATACAACTTAGATATTTTTTATATGCAAACCATATCCTATTATTATACTATTTTATAACCATCTTATAAACCGTGTTTTAGATTTATATTTTCGACAATGCGTATTTTCTTTTTTTGTTAAATGTGGGTATGGATTTTGAATTTATTGCTTCGTACTTCCTTGGGAACAGCGTAAGTTATCTGACGTAGCTAATCACAGAGGTGGAACAGCTATTGAAAAGTATTTTGAAAAAGATGGTAAATATAAAGTTATTTCAATTGGTAGCTACGGATTAAATAGCCAATATGTTGATCAAAATATTCGAGCACTATCAAATGAAATTACAGATGGACGAGTTGTTAATTCTGGAGAGCTTACCATGGTACTAAATGATAAAACTGCTAATGGCACAATTATCGGAAGAACTTTGCTGATAGATCAAGATAATGAATATGTAATCAATCAGCGAACTGAAATTATTTCACCAAAAGAAACATTCGATTCTAATTTTGCATATACTGTACTTAATGGACCATTTAGAGAAAAAGTAAAACGAATTGTTCAGGGTGGAACACAAATATATGTTAACTATCCGGCTGTTTCTAACCTTAATTTGGAATTACCTAAAATTGAAGAACAGAAAAAAATTGGATCGTTCTTCAAACAACTCGACAATCTAATCACTCAAAACGAGCATAAACTCGACCTATTGAAGCAATTAAAACAGGCGTATTTGCAAAAGATTTTTAGTCAGGAACTGCGTTTTGCTGGCTTTAGTGATACATGGCAACAGCGTAAGTTGGGAGAAACGCACACCTATTTTACAGATGGAAATTATGGAGAATCATATCCTTCAGCTAGTGATATGTCCGATAAAAGACATGGAGTCCCATTCTTACGTGGTAGTGATTTTTCAAACGGATATTTAGATTCGTCTAATGCAAACTACATTAAGCAAGAAAAGCACAATGAACTAACATCTGGTCATATTAAACAAGATGATATTATTCTAGTGGTAAGGGGATCTTTAGGCACTTTAGGGTATGCTACTAAAGAAAATGAAGGATGGAATATAAATTCACAGCTAGCCATATTGAGGACTAATAAGCTCGAAATTTCAGGTTTTTTTTTAATACAATATCTTTTAGGCAATACAGGACAAAGAGAAATATTATCTAGATATACAGGTACTGCTCTAAAACAGCTTCCGATCAAACAAATGAAAGACATTTCTGTTCCAATACCTAATATTGCAGAACAGGAAAAAATAGGTTCGCTCTTCAAACAATTCGACAACCTCATCACCCTTAACCAACAAAAGCTCAACCTCCTCAAAAAACAAAAACAGGCTTTTCTTAAAAAAATGTTTATTTAAACTAGCAAATTATAAAACGGTGTCTACGTTACGTAGACACCGTTTTTTTTACATCAATTGTGCTAAATGTTTCATGACTAGATCATTATCTTGATTTTCTAATTCTTGAATGACGTGAATGTAGGTTTTTTGTGTTGTTGTCATATTTGAATGTCCCAACCTACGTGCCACCGAGGCAACCGATACGCCTGCATAAAGCAACAACGAGGCGTGTGTATGGCGCAAACCATGAATTGAGATAACTGGAATCTTGACTTGCTTGCAAAGTGCGGATAACCTGTCATTCACTGTCGAATTGTAAACACGTCCACGGACAAATATTGGCTCATCTCTTGGTAGATTGCGAACGATGACTGAAAATCGTATCGCAGTTTGCCAATCAATTTGTACTTTCCGGACCGATGAATTATTTTTTGTTGGCGCAAAGTCAGCTTGTACTGATTTATAATTCCACGTCTTATCAATTTTGATAATTTGTTTTTCAAAGTCAAAATCTGCTGGAGTCAGTCCTAAAGCTTCAGCAAATCGCAACCCCGTTTTGGTAATGAGCAAGATAAAGTAATCCCAATTAACTTCGTCCTGTAAATTCAATTGTTTTAGAAGATCCTGTACTTCAAATTGGTTCAAAAATTTGGGCTTATGAAGTCGCTGAACGGTTCCTTTAATCACAATTTTACGGGTTGGATCTCGTTTTAGAATATCCTCTTCCATGGCATCTATAATCGAGCTTTTTAAATGATGATGAAAATCCAAAACTGTTTGGCGTTCGTGATTTTGGGCAAAATCGTTAAGTAATTGCTGGTAAGTTGCACGTGAGAGTTTACTTGTTTTGAGCCTTGGTGCAAGCTTAACGAGATGTTGATGTGTTATAACATATTTTTGATAAGTAACAGGTCTGACAGCGCCTTGCTTATATAGCGTCATCCAGTCCTTAAAATATGCGTGAAACGTTTGATTCTGTGTCATGATAGACACCTCCAAATAAAAAATTAGCCACAACTTGTTGTTGGGCCAATTTACATTAAACCATTTTAATGTTAGATAAACATTTTTTGGAGGTAGGCTTGTTTTTGTTTCTTGAGGAGGTCGAGTTTCTGTTGATTAAGGGTGATGAGGTTGTCGAGTTGTTTGAAGAGCGAGCCTATTTTTTCCTGTTCTGCTACAGTTGGCTTGCAGATTTCAAATTCTGAAAATTTAGAAATCCAATGACGTTCATGACTCTGAGGTACATACTTTATGTTTTTCAATGTATTAAACATAAAATAAAAATTGTCAGCATAATCACTTAGACTTAGTAATTTCATTGCGGAACTCTTGATCTTAAACGGAAAATCCACACAATGAGAACCAGTTGTAAAATCATCAAAAATCACAACAGGATTCTCTACGGTGGCGTTTTTAATTCCAGTAATTTCATTGGTATAGCCCAATACAAAACTCTTTCCTGCTGTTAAAACAGGAGTGTCAAATTTTTCATCATATTCCGTAGATTTGACAATATATTTTGTTGGTTGCTCATATTTAAAGACATCCCCCAACTTACGATGTTTCCAGTCATCACTAAAGCCAGCAAAACGCAGTTCCTGACTAAAAATCTGTTGCAAATACGCTTGTTTTAATTGCTTCAAAAGGTCAATCTTACGCTCGTTTTGAGTAATATTATTATCGAGTCTGTTGAAAAATACGCCAATGCTAGTTTGTTCGTCCACATTTTTTGGAAACCTTACTACTGTTTTAGCAATATTTGACTTGCTCAATGACAACACTTTTATTCCTTGCATGAGCGGTAACAAGGTGTTGTGGTAGTATGGTGCATTTAAATAATAACCAAGATATTTATATGCAAACTTAATATTAGGTCTTCCAACAATCGTGTGCAGTCCTGAAACAGCATAATTATCAGTAATACCAGTAACCTCAATAACCTTACCTGCTGTCTCATCTTCTGCTGTATCAGCAATGATAACATCACCATTTTGTAGTAATTGTATCGTAAAATCATATGGGTTTCCATCAGTCACATAAGGTACATTTGGCTGATTTACATCTACGATAGAATCAAAATTAACCAAGATGTCTCCATAATGGATATTTTTTATTTCTCCATGGTCATAGTTCAAGTTAGCACGAGACAAAGTGTTGTTTGAAACCGAATATTCAAGTACCTCGGAAAATTTACGCTGTTCCCAAGCATCATAAAAACCCCTAAACCTCAACGCAGGCATAGTTTTATCAGTCATTTTTAGTCTCCACTAATTCAGCAACCATTGCGTCAAATTCAGCTTGCGCTTTGGCAATTTCAATATCAACAGCCTTTAATTCTGCTTCAACTTGTGCCAAATCAATAGGTTCTTCTTCTTTAAATGTGTCGACATAACGTGGAATATTCAGATTAAAATCATTTTCGACAATTTCATCAAAAGTCGCAACGTGTGCATATTTATCCACATTTTCACGTTTTGCGTAGGTTTCAATAATTTTGTCAACATGAGCATCTGTCAGCGTATTTTGATTTTTACCCTTGTCAAAATCATTTGAAGCGTCAATAAAGAAGATATCTTTCGTTGACCGATTTTTCTTAAATACTAAAACAGTCGTTGGAATACTTGTACCGTAAAACAAATTAGCTGGCAAGCCAATCACAGCATCCAAAAAATTCATATTTTCAATCATATAGCGCCGAATAGTGCCCTCGCCTGCGCCACGGAAAAGCACACCATGAGGCAAAACGACAGCCATTGTGCCATCTTCAGCCAGATGATATAACATGTGTTCCACAAAAGCAAAGTCGGCTTTTGATTTTGGCGCTGTCTTACCGTATGCTCGGAATCGTTCATCGTCCAGCTTACCATCTGGGTTCCAATTAGCAGAGTATGGTGGGTTTGCAACCACAGCAGAAAACTTTTGATCACCAAAATGATCGTTTTCTAACGTATCGCCTTGTTGCACATTAAAGTTAGTATAATTCACACCATGCATCAGCAAGTTCATGCGACCCAAGTTATAAGTTGTACCATTAAGTTCCTGCCCAAAATAATTGTATACTTTAGCTTCATCCCCAACACGTAACAACAATGACCCAGATCCCATCGTCGGATCATACACACTTTTTAACGTCTCACGACCCAAAGTTACTGCTTTAGCCAATATTTTAGAAACTTGCTGTGGTGTGTAGAACTCACCCGCTTTTTTACCAGCATTGGCAGCAAACTGACCGATCAGATACTCATAGGCGTCACCCAAAATATCAATTTCAATTTCATCATGCTTAATTTCTAAGTCATGCAAGTTCAGAATAACAGCAGCGATCATTTTTGAACGTTCTGCTGGCGTACTGCCTAATCTTGAAGATGATAAGTCTAGGTCTTCAAATAACCCACGGAAATCGTCTTCCGAACGCTGACCAATCGTCGAATTTTCCACTGCAATGACTGCATTCTGCAAATCTTCAATATCAAAATTGCCTTGATTAATTTCTTTGACTAAAGTTGAAAACAAATATTTAGGTTCAATAAAACTTACTAACATTAAAGGTGAAGATTAATCTCGACGGAGATAGTCTTCACCTATTTTTGTTTTATTCTAAAATAGGTTGTGAAGCATAGGTCGTAAGGCTTTTTGGCACTAGATGTCGTAAA
>NZ_VJYC01000012.1:0-56829 GCF_030400235.1 Leuconostoc sp. UCMA20149 | reverse complement strand
CAGCCGGTGTTCCAACACCGTCGTTGTCTGCCGCAGTCGCCTATTACGATTCCTACCGATCAGCTGTTTTGCCAGCAAACTTGATTCAAGCACAACGGGATTACTTCGGCGCTCATACTTATGAACGCGTGGATAAGCCAGCCGGCGAAATGTTCCACTATTCTTGGTACGACGAGGCTTAATTTTAACCTGTAGTAATATGTGGTTTCATGTTCAATGTTTCTCATAATCACTATCTATTTGTTAGTGTAAAGGCACCACAGCTTATACCAAAAAACAACAACACTCATTTTATTGCCATCAAATAGTCGTCATCAATTTGGTGGCTTTTTGTTTGTATCAAAACGATTTTGAGAGCTTTTGTCTCATTTTTTTGAAGTGACTATCTCCCTTGATTTGTTCACTTGACAATTGATTGATAAACGTTTAAAATTAATATTTGTTTGTTATTTTATTCACATTTTAAGGAGAGTATTGATGTTTGTTTTAAATAAGCCAAAGGCTAGTCTCAAAGAAATCATTATCAAAAGTGTCTGGTACGGTTTCATCGCCGGTATGATTTCCGGTATGGTCAAAATTGGTTGGGAAAATATTTTTCCACCTCGTACAATTGCCCGTAACCTGATTAATCCGCCACAACACATGGCTATGCAGTTAGGTATTCCAAAAAAATTAGTTGAATCTTATTTCTACTATTCACAAGATCAAAAAGTTTTCTGGTTCACCTTAATTTTGCACTTTTCATTTGCTATTGCCTTTTCAGTCTTGTACGTTTTTGTATCACAATACTGGTCAAAAATTGGTTTGTGGCAAGGTGCCGCTTATGGTATCGTTCTTTGGATTGTGTGGCACGTCATCTTGATGCCCGCTTTTGGAACGGTCCCTGCACCATGGCATCAACCATTTGATGAACATTTCTCAGAATTCTGGGGACATATCGTTTGGGCGTGGTCAATTGCCGCAACCGTTTACTACTTAATCGCTAAAGATAAAAAAGGTCATCTTGAAAATATTTAATGCTAAGTTTGACACACAAAGGATAATTTTATCCTTTGTGTTTTTTAATTACAGCTGGTATTCCTCATCAATTTGCATTACAATATCTAACAATAAAAGAAACATATCCCGTCAACTTACCCTTTGGAGAACGACATGAAAAAAGACAGTTTTGGTCGCAGTGATTTAGATGATACTTTAAACGATGTCACCAACCACCCAGAGCGTGGGTTGAGCTTATTATCAATTAAAGGCACTATAATTTTGGTTGTCATCGTGATAATTGCATTATTGATTTATGTGATCACACAATAAAACACACACAACTCACGTTGCGTGTGTTTTTCATTAACATTAATTAAAATTGATCTTTCAACAATTGCTTAATTTCTGCCAAACTAGGTTGGCGTGGGTTACCTGGTGTTGTTTGGTCATTGTAAACCAAATCAATCAAGCTATCCAAAGCATCGTCAAAGTGCTTCTTGTCAACGCCGTTGCCTGACAATGTTTGGTTAACTTCAACTGACGCAGCCAAATCCTTAACAGCTGCAATCAATGAATCAACCAATTCAACATCTGTGTTACCCTTCAAACCAAGGTAACGTGCGATGTCAGCATAGTCCTTTTGTGCTGTATAAGTTTCGTAGCGTGGATAAGGTGTACGCTTAACGTTACCAGTTACGGCATTGAACTTAATCACATGTGGCATTGCAATCGCGATTGCCAAACCGTGTGGCAATTCGAATTCACCACCAGTCTTGTGAGCCAAAGCATGGTTGATACCCAAGAAGGCGTTAGCAAATGACATACCTGCCAAAGTTGAAGCATAGTGCATCTTTGTACGTGCGTTTTGACCTTCTTTAGTTGGGTTCTTTGGATCATAGTGATAAGAGTCAGCCAAGTTATCAAAAATCAACTTAATAGCTTGCAACGCCCAAGGACGTGTGAATTCTGAGGCCATTACTGAAACGTATGATTCCAAGGCGTGTGACAAAGCATCCAAACCAGAGAATGCAACTGTGCGCTTTGGTACAGTCATCACGAATTCTGGATCAACAATGGCAACTTCAGGTGTTAACTCATAGTCGGCCAATGGGTACTTAACATGTGTTTCATCATCAGTAATAACCGCGAATGGTGTCACTTCTGAACCAGTACCTGATGTGGTTGGAATTGCAACCATTTGCGTCAAACGTGCATGGTAGAACTTAACAATACGCTTACGGATATCCATGAACTTTTGTTGTAGTTCTGTAAACAAGTCTTTGATAGCATCGTTATCTTCCAAGATACCTTCATGACGTGTTGAATATTCGTACAAGAAACGACCAATCTTACCAGCATCCAATGCTGAACCACCACCAAGCAAAATGACTGTGTCAGGCTTAAAGTCAGCCATTTGACGTGCAATTTCAACTGCTTGTGACAAGGTTGGATCAGGCTTAACTGAACCGTAGATGTTAGTTTCGACTTGTTCTTGACGCAATTCAAGTTGGCTCAAAACCTTACCAACGAAGCCGAATTGCACCATACCAGGATCAGCCACGATGAAGGCGCGCTTAACTGATGGTAATTCTTGCAAATAAGTAATCGCGTTTGCTTCATAATAAACTTCCTTAGGCAAACGGATCCACTGTGGACGGTTACGACGACGTGCAACAGTTTTGATGTTAAGCAAGTCGTATGTTGACAAGTTGTGAGACAATGAATTCTTCCCCCATGATCCGGTACCAAGCGTCAATGATGGACGCATAGCATCTGTATAGATATCACCAACACCACCAATTGAATCTGGTTGGTTAACTAAGATACGTGATGCACCAATTGCATCAGCATACTCTTTGATGAATGGGTCATCTTGTGAACCAATCTGGATTGCGGCGTTGTGACCAGCACCTTGATAGTTCAACAATGATTGAACTGTTTCAATGGCTTCTTCACGCTTTTCAACTTTATAAATTGACAATAATGGTGACAACTTTTCTGATGACAGCGCTTCACCAATGTTCTTTTGATCCAACTCGAACAACAAAACATCTTTGCCTTCAGGAATCTTAACACCAGCTTGTTCAGCAATCCAACGACCTGACATACCAGCAACTGGTCCGGCTACACCGAAACCTTCGGCGTTTGGCTTGAAGACGTAATCAGCAATCTTCTTGTAGTCTTTCTTTGGCACAAGGTAAGCACCTTGTTCTTGTAATTTAGCCAAAACTTCGTCGTAAATTGGCGCTTGGATAACCGCTGAGTTTTCAGTGGCACAGATCATACCATTATCAAAACGCTTTGACAAAAGTAAGTCTGACACAGCGCGGTCAGTATCTACGGTTGCATCCAAGTAGATAGCACCGTTACCAGCACCAACACCCATTGATGGGTTTCCTGACTTCAAAGCGGCGTTAACCATTGATGGACCACCAGTAGCCAAGATTGAAGCGATGCCATGATTTTGAATTAAAGCAGTTGTAGCGTAGATTGAAGGCTTTTCAATCCATTGGATAAAGTTCTTGGGTGCACCAGCTTTCACAGCTGCTTCATAAACGATTTGTGCAGCGTGAACTGATGACTTTTGTGCTTGTGGGTGGAATGCGAAGATAATCGTATTACGCGTCTTAGCTGTCAACATTGACTTGAAAATCGTTGTGGACGTTGGATTAGTTGTTGGTACGATACCAGCTAATACACCAAGTGGTGCTGCTAATTCAACCTTTCCTTGAATTTTATCTTCATTGATAACGCCAACTGTCTTGTCAAACTTAATCGCGTTATAAACGGATTCAGAGGCAAAACGGTTCTTGGTATCTTTATCTTCAACAACACCTCGACCAGTTTCATCGTGGGCTTCATGGGCCAACAATAGTGAATTTTCAGAACCAGCTAATGCCATTGCGGCAACAATTTTATCAACCTGTTCTTGTGAAAATGTTGAAAATTCAGCCAAAGCTTTTTGTGACTTTTCAACCAATTCGGCTGTCATTTTTTCAGCTTGAGCTGTTAATTCAGCTTTCTCTTCAGGTGTCAAAACCTTTTTAGCGGGCTTCTTTGCAGTTGCTTCTGCCATAATTTTGTGCTCCTTTTTGTTTGCTCATTTCTTAACAATCTAAGTATATAATAAGTGTCAAGAAAAAGCAACACTTTTAATTTTTATTTGTTAAACACTTGATAAATGTACATTTGCAAGCGCTTACAAACACAGTGGTAATATTGTGTACTTAATCACAGTATCAGCATATTTTTTTAATATTACGCCTACGGCTTATTATATAACTATTCTATGAAGAAAGTGTAAATATTGCGTCCTAAATATGATAAAAACATGAATTCGTACGATAAACGTGCCAAGCACTTTACGGTGACAATGCTATAATAAGATAATATATTAGCTTGAGGACAAGATGACATGTATTATATTGACGGACAATTTTACCAGTTAGGATACAAACAAAAAATTAGTTTTTTCGTTGTATCTCTAATTATCAATTCTTTTGGGAATGGCTTGAGTGTCGCAACTGCAATGGGATCAGCCCCTTGGACGGCTGGCGCAGCTAATTTAGCCAATCTAACTGGTGCGCCGATCAGTTTATTTCTTGCTTTTTTTGCTACGAGTGTCGCTTTTTTGAATATGTGGCTCGCCATGCACTTTAATTGGCCCCGTTTAATTGGCAATATTGTGTTTGGCATGTCGTTTAGTTTATTGGTTGGTGTTTTTGCTAACCTATTTGTTGCCTTAGGCATTCGCCATCTTGCTTGGTGGTGGTTACTACCAATCGATATTTTTGCGGTGTGGACGATTGGGGTTGCGATTTCCATTTATCAGCGTGTCAATTGGATTCTACATCCCCTTGATGACTTAACCAACATTTTACGGTTTGATTATTTTCACGGCAATGCCAGCAAAGCACAAATGAGTAACTTTGTTGTTGCAATTGGTATTTCAGCAGTCTGTTTCCCGTTCAGTCACCAGCTCGTTGCTTTGGGACTAGGCACGATTGTCTCTTTCCTTTTCCAAGGTCGTAACATTGCTTGGGCCGATCGACATATTTTCAAACGGCTTGTTCACGGTGATATCACAGGTGAAGCTTAAAAAACGTGTGAGTTGCAATTTATCAACTCACACGTTTTTATTTTGGCAAACCAACCTTTTGCTGCCAAAATTTATTACCTAGTACTGTAATGAGCAATTGACGAATACGAGTTAAGTCGACATCTGAAAAATATTGATTCACTGTGACTGAAACACCATTTTTTGATGAAAAACAGTCACCATCAGGCATGTCTGATATGTAGACGTCTATTGGTTCATTTTGCCAGTCCTTCACGAAATATATGTTTAAGTACTCCCCCATTTCCTCTAATAAACGAGCAGCGTGAGTATTGTCCATGAACCCTTGAGAAAAATCAATATAGACGTTAATCGGTTGAATAAATTGGGAAATGGGTATAATTGTTAACGTCTTATATAACAATTGTGAAAAAGTCGCTTTTAAAAAATTTTCCCGTTCATGCAAATGCGCCGGATAAATTGTCTGAGCTAAATCCGCCAAACAATTCAAGAGAAATATTGCACAAATTGGGTGCCGATCAATAGACTTGTTGATGTGATCGAAAGAATGATCACTAACATTGGTAGACCCAATGCTATGACGAACCACATAGCGCAAAACGATTGTGAAAAATTTGTCGCTTAATTTTGTTGTCACGTCTTGTTGTTTTGTGTAGTTGTTTCCAAACGTCAGTACAAATTGCCGATTAATAGTAGTTGAAATTGCTTGGAATAGCTCACAATAATAGGGACTTAAAAATACTGTCTTGCCGATTTTTTTAGTATTGTTGTCGCACGCCATAATGAACAGCATATACCATTCGATTTCATTTACCAAATCAGCACCGGTAAGTCTTGGTATAAAGGGATCTTGGGTAAACAAACTATTGATACTAGGGCCTATCCATTGTGAGCACTTATAGGCTTGTGGCACAAATAGCTGCAAATCATCCTTAATCACATGATGCAAATTCAGACGCAAGACAGCGACTGCATAATAACAACGAAAAGCCACAACATGAACTTGAGACAAAGGTTCTTGTAAAGTGCTATTTACTCTTACTACATTCTGATTTGCTTGTTTAATCACACGCTCACTAACGGGTACGTAGGCACCATTGAAGCACAAAAAATATAACGCAAACAAAAAATCTCTAATAGCTTTTTCTTCACCAACTAATTTATAATTTTTTATCCTTATACCTTGATTTAGTTGTGTGATACCTTGATTTAAATGAGATTTCATGTCATTGATTTTTGTTCGCGACAAATGCAACGCTTCGCAAAAATCGATTAAATGATCATCTTCATGTTGAATAATTCGGTCTAACAATCTGAATTTAGTGCTTGTCTTTAAATAAAATTGCTTTAAACAAATATAATGATCAGCCATCTTGACATTGAGTTTTATCCACTCGCCATCCCCATCTACAACAATCCAGTTGTCATAATGCAGCGTTGTAACATCATCTGCTAATGCTAATATTCTTTTTTAAGTGTCGTTAACGTTAAAATTATCCCAAATGATATTTTCAGATTGCATTGCAGATCATGAATCGACATCGTAATTTGACCAGTAGGTGCTATTTTCGATTTAGTAATTAGTATATCGAGAATTATCAGTTTTGTTAATTGATCTTTTTCATACAAAAAATCAAATTTGTTCATGTTTTAATCGGACCACCCTTGTCAAAATAAATAGGACTGAAATAATAGTTTCTCCAGTCCCGTCTTGCTATATCACCGTATTTATGACAGATAAAGCACCTATCTAGTGTATCACTTACACAAAGACATTTCTGAACAGTAGATACAAAACGCTGTCATTATTGCGCATCAACCATTGAATAAGTAAAACTGGCTTGAGCGCCATCTAAAGGTTGAGTCGGTATGCCATTTCCTGCTTTGAGCAGTAAAGCCTCATCCTTCTTAAATGTCACATCATATTCTTCCCCAGCATCTTTCATTGTGACACCTTCTGGTAAATGATCATCACTAGTCACTGACAAAATCGTGTCGGGTGTTGTTGACAAAGTAGTAACATCATTTTCTCCTGCACTTCGCCAATAATAAGCAGTTTGGTGTGGCAAAAGATTGCTTGCTAGTGAGACTTGAATTTTAACATTTGGACTCGTTCCTTCATCAGCACAAAATGTAAAGTGCATGTCGTTATCACTAGGCCCAACAAAATATCCACCTTCACTAGCTAATCCTCCTAGACCACTTTGAGGACAATCTTGAACATTGAATACAAAAGTTCGATTCAGATTACCATCAATCAAATGGTTGCCATTCGGTTGCGCCCATTGTATATATCTCGCTTTCTGTAAAAATTTAAGGTCATCGGCACTATACGCTGTTGGCGACATTTGTGCACTTGTAAAATTACCGTTGGTACTACCCGTAGTCAATCGCTTGTATAGGTCATTGTCCTGTTCGGCTGCTGTATTAGTGGAAGCATGTAACCGTAGCCCATTACCTTTGATATTAATTGGAATATTGCAACCGTTTTGAAAGACTGATCCACCAGCTGTTTTCATCGTTACATCAGCTGGATCATTCAAATTGATTTCTGATCCACTGACAGGAACGCCACTGAATAACGATGTGCTAGTGTTGAGGTTATACAAGTTCAGACTACTATCTTTAGCCATATTAATCATAGTTTTGCCATTTTGGAAGCCATCCAAATTAATTGAACCACCGCCTGACGTAATATCAAGCAAAGCATGGCTTGCCATGTTGATATTTAGGGCATTTAAGGTATTCATCCACATGAACCAATTGTTATTGTGAATAGCAGTATTTTTTGTACTATTAACGATAAATTGGCTGCCTTCTCCTAAATTCCAATTAAGTGGACCATTAGCATTGCCATCGTCGTACCACATTGTATAGGTTTCATTAAGATTCCAGTTCAGCTTTGCATTAGCATCAACAGAAAAGTTAGAACCATTCTTCGTGTAATACGTATAAAAAGGCTGATCCATGCCCCATGACTGGTTAACTGTTGTATTGCCATCAACTACTTCAACATTTTGACCACCTTGAATCCATTCACCATTATTGTCAGCACCCGAATTATTGGCTTTAGTCTGACTCATATCAATTTTTGAGCCAGATCCAAGGTCTACCATACTTTGCCCCTGCAGGATATTAAACACATTATTCCCCATAAATTTAATAGTGCCATTTTCATTTCGAATAGGGCCAGCACCGTTAGTCAATGCACCATTTACAGTGTGAATGTTCTTATAGATAGTTGTCGCTGTGGCATTACCCGTGATTGCGAAAATACCATCGGCATGATTGTTAATAATCGTGGCATTTTCAACCGTCATTTCAGTATTGCCCGTCACGCTAGCATCACTGGAGAAAAAACCTTGTCCCCCACCTGATCTAGCTGTACCGGAAGTATAGTTAGTATCATTGTCGACAAATATTTTATGACCGTTTCCTAGTATATCAACACCTTTGCCAGCAATCATACGACCGTTGCCGCCTGCAAAATCAGGTGACCCCGCAATATCCTTTTCAACTGACAAATAAACCATTTGGTTATCAGGCGCAGACCGGTATGCACTAAACATCTCTTGCCATGTTGTTACTTTATAATATGTTGCATGACGTACGCCTGTGATGCTACCATCTTGATCAATAAATGACTGAGTGTCGGCATAACCTAATGGAAAGCCGATCAATAACGCTACCATAGCAATTAGTATAGCAATAATATTTCTGAAGAAACCTTTACTGACCATTAGCTGCCCTCTTCCGTTTTATTAGCATCAAAAAAACCAGCAGTAAAATTACCAACGTAATTATCGCAAAACCGATTTCGATTCGAAGCACAGCAGATGTACTTGGCAAGTTTGATATAGCGTGTGTACTACTATGTTCGACAAAATGGGGATTAGTAGAAAATTTGGGAACTGATGAATTAATATCGTTATGAATATTGATCGAAACTGATCCTGTTAAAGTATCATCAGCACTTGCTTTATCACCGATTAATAGTGGCACTATCAGACCTGCAAAACATTGTGCCAGTTTCTGCCAATAATTTTTCATACTACTTTCCTCCTCCCAACAACATCAGTCTTTTTTTTGATGGTTTTTAACTAATAGCCAAACACAAATGGCAATCAAAAGTACAATCACGCTAACTAACAAAACTAACAAGCGATTGATTGGCGCGTGATACTGAGCTGCTTTTAAAATTTTTTGACGATTTGTAACAGTAAAATCACGAGTGAATGCCCAGCGATGGTTATTTTGATCATTTAATTGAAGATGCATTTTGTAGTGGCCATTCTTGAAATTCTTTTTCGACCAAACAAATTCAACCGGTATCTTTGCAGCGGGTGATATCTCACCATCTTGAACATTAACTTTACTAATAACTTGATTCAACTTATTTGTAATTGTACCCGACATACTAACATGTTCAATGTTCACTAAAGTTGAATTATTTATTGTCACAATTGTTTTTGGCTGGTAATCCTTAGCAATTGTTTTCAACGAACCATAGTCTAGTTGGGGTTGAATATCAGCAGTGCCGTGTTGTAATACTAATCCTTTCACATAAGCATACTGGTTTTGTAACGTCGACTTTGCATTAACCTGCTGATTTTCTTTCAAAACCGATATACCACCTGACATAATGCCGTTATAGTGTTTTTTTGGCATATGAATGGTCACAGGAACTCTTGCCCGTGTGTCAGCTGGTACTGTTACCGTTGTTCGAGAATTTTTTTCTACACCATACTTAGTTGTGTCAACACCAACAATTTTTTCAAATTCGAATGGTGCTACTACAGCGACACCTGTGTTCTGGCTAAGTGGTGTGCCATAATCAACTGACAAATTACGATTCGTAACACCTGTATTAACACTAATATCAAAAGTATTTTTATGCGCACCATTCAAAATATCAATATATACAGTAAATTCTTGTTTTTGGCGTGTGGCTAAATAATAATACGAAACCTTCTTATCCGAAATTTGTAAGATAGACGGTTCATTGGTAATCGTATAGCCAACAGTTTGATTGATATTTCTTTTTTGTGTTGCTTCTAAAGGCTGTTGCACAATCGTTGCATGTACTTGTTTATTTAATGCAAAACAACCGAAAATAACGATCGTTAATAAGAGCAACTGCCCCAAAATGTTTGGCAACTTTTTAACATCAGATTTATTCAACATCTGAAAAGCTTCTTTCTATCATTTCTATGTACTAGATTAAATCAACAGCTGATTTAATCTAGTAAAATTCATGCATATAAGTGGATTAAGTGTTAAGAAATGAGTGAATTTTTAAATCACAACTTATTCTGCATCTGATAATGTGTAAGTAATATTGGCGTGATAGTCTCCAGTCACGATATCTGCTGGTAACGTCATTGATGCAGATGTCGCTCCAGTAACATGACTATCTGCATTATCAGCTACGGTCATCTTAAATGAATCTAGCCCAACCGTGCCTTTGTTAGCTGAACTCAAATCCCCCACTTCAGCAGTGATAGACCACGCATTGGCATCCGGACGTAAATCATTCACATTCAGAGTCGTTGCAGTATCTTTTGCCGGATCAGCTAGTTTCGTGCCAGCTGCCGTACCAGTTGCTGCCTTTGCATTAATAGTAAAAGTGGCGTCGTCATTCAGCTTTCCGACATTATGTGTACCAAAATCAAACGATGGCACACCGGTCATCAAAATTTGACCATGGTTGTCTGGTCGTGGCGTTGGATCAGCACCACCATTACTATTCACAACCAAGTGCGCATCCCCGTTCAAAGTATCTACTGTATCAGCAGAAGCAATAATAGGTGAAAGTGCCGACACGGCAAATGTGCTTGCCAAAACCAACGATGAAACTTTTTGTAAACCAGTCATTTTGTTATCCTTCTTTCTCTATGAACCTTCATAACTTACGATTATGATTTTAATAGAAAAAACATGCTTTAAAATTCATAGTTTTTTGTATTTTAAAAAATATAGTGAACTAATCCTGTTTAACAGACTGAATCGGCTTTTTAACACTAAAAAAAGCTAATTCTATGTCGAATTAGCCTAAATATAGATACCCTTTTATAATGATTTAATTAACTGACTGGGCTGCCCAGTGATTAATTGGACCAAATTGATGGCCAACGGCAATTTCACTAGCAATAGCCGCTGTTGTGACATCGTGCGCTGTGCGAATGGCATTAGCAACTGACTGTCCTTTGGCAATTTCAGCTGCAATTGTGGCACTTAACGTATCGCCCGTGCCGTTAATATGTGTCGTATCAAAATAAGAATGGCGCAGCCAAAAGTCTGATCCATCAGCTAGTAACACGTAATCGGCAACTTCTTGTTGGTCATCTTGATGATGCCAACCTTTCACAATGATATTTTTAACGCCCAACGCCTGGATATCACGCGCTGCTGAGGCCTGGTCAGCTTCGCTCTGAATTGTTCGTCCCGTCAACAATTGTGCCTCAAAAAAATTGGGTGTGGCAACAGTTGCCAATGGTAACAGCTGTTGTTTCAAAGCTTTGAACGCCTCATTTTCTAATAACTGTGCCCCATGTTTGGTAGTGATAACAGGATCCACGACCAATGGCCCAAAATCATAAGTCTGATAAGCCTTAACCACCGTACCAATTAAAGCTGCATCAGAAAGCATTCCCGTCTTACTAGCTTTGATTTTAAAATCATCAGCCAAAACCTCAAACTGTTGATCAATAAATGCCAGTGGTAGCGTTTCTGCCGCATGAATACCGTAAGAATTACCAGCAACGGCTGCTACTAAGACGCTCATCCCATACGTCTTACGAATAAAAAAGGTATGTAAATCAGCTTGCATACCAGCCGAGCCATCAGAATCAGAACCGGCGATTGTTAATACTTGAGGAAATTCGTTTGTCATCATAACCTGCTTTCAAAAAAAACAGCCGAAGCTGTTTAACTAAAAATTGTTTTTGTTGTGCGTCGTACGACTGGATTATTTAAGAAAAAATAAGTGATTGCAACCTGAATTGGATACATAATCAAGTTTTTGATAATTCTTGGTATCGTAAACGCCACCAATGATGGCCAATCATGCGCTGTGTGATACATGATGACCAACCAAGCCGTGTTCATCACAATGTTAGTAATGAGTAACACCAAGCCAACGGCAACAATAATTCGCCATAGACTTGTGTGATCTTGACGATAATAAGCTAGTGCATAAATCAATGTTGAAACAACCGCCGTCAACGTAAACCCAATGAAGAAGACACCAGGATTAACAATCGTGATATTAACCACGTCTAATACGGCAGCAATCAGCATCGACCACAGCGGGCCATACCACTTGGCAATCAAAGACATTGCCACAAACGAAAAACTAACTTGTAGCACATTCGTTCCAACAGTGAATTTATTTAATGCCATGTCAATAGCCATTAAAAATGCCAAAACAACAAATTGGCGCGTGTCTAATTTTGACAGCGCCCATGTACGCGATGTACTTTCCATAATAAAGAACCTCCGAGTGGAGTGTTCACCTATATGATTATATTGGTGAATGTGATTGATGCACCGCACACAAGCGTGTTTCGTCAGCGACCCACATTCCGTTTCCGCTGCACTTAACGCGCATCAATCTACCCCGATTTTATTTTGTCTTATCGACAACGAACATTGTAACACCAAATGAACCGAACGTTGGTGTTAAAGTTTGGTAATTGTTCGTAAAAAACGCCACCTCTAGGCAGCGTCTTATTCTGGTAAAATAATTTGCGTTGAAGGGCCTTGGGGTTCAGCCTGTTCAGGTTGTTCTTGAATTAAGAAGCTTGGATAAAGTGTCAATGACTTTTCTTCAAATCCCACAACAGATGAACCCAACACGCGTGTGATTAACTCCATCAAACGCTCTTCAAACGTATCTTTATCAATATCTTCAATTTCTGCTTTGAGTGATTGTTGGTACATATTGATGTGCAAATTAGGAATCAATGCGTACTCTCGTCCAACTAAACCAGCCCATTCTTCAAACACTTCTGCCGGTATCTCTTCGTCTTCATTTTGAGCAATGGGCATAAAATTGGCACTGAATGTATTACCAGCACCGCCCTGTTCATCAAATTCCTCTTGCGTCATTTCACCATTACTTAATTCCGTTGCGTATTCAAAATCAAACGGACGACGTTCGTCAAAAATATGGATAAAGCCTGCTGTTGCTTGCGTTTCATCCGCAGCGTCAACGACACGCAAAATGCGATCTCTTTGGCCATTAAAAAGTTGTTGTGTGTAATATGCCATTATTATTCTCCAATGTAGGTGTTACTACATTTTAACATAACTCACGACCAAAACTGAATGCCAATCCCAAATTAATGGGGTCATGGCATAGTGTAAGTCTTGAAATCATTGAAGTTGTTGTGCATCAGTCGCTCATAATTATTCCAAACGGATTGCGGTTGAATCGCATAAACGGCTGCCAAAATATTATTATATTCTACGCGCGCTTCATATTCATTATCAGCCACAGCAAGCGTTCGCACTACTGTCATCAACTTACGAATAACGTTGGTGTACCAATCACTAATAGCGGGTTCCAAGCTGTCAACAAGTTCAAAGTCGCGCTTTGTATCAGCACTTGCTTGCTCGTGAAACGCCCGCAATGTGTATTGATAGATGACAGTGAGTAACGCTTGCTGACGCGTAATTTCCATTTCTAAACCAGTTTGTTGACTCGCTTGTTGCTGCATAATCGTTTTGCGAACAAATGGCAAAATCGTTTGCAGATCCTCGTACCGGAGACTATCCATCACATCCAATAACAAATTTGCATCTATGATCGAAAAATAATGGCGTTTGCACAAAACATTACGAACTGTTGGTAACAGTTTTTTAAGTAACTTTCCCGCGCTTTCTTCCGAAGCATGAGTTTTGATTTGTGTAACAGCTGTTGCAATGGCTGCCACATCCTTGGTTTGCTTATATGTTTGTAATGCACTTTCAACTGTTGCTTCATTAATAAGTGGCGTCTCTTGTTGTAACGTCATGTTGCCATTGATACCTTTTAACGACCGCGCATACAACATGAATTCATCAAGTGACACGTGAATTACTTCCAGAATCGAAAGTAATCGACTCATCGCCAGATCACCCGATCCGTTCAGATAACCATAAAATCGACTACGCGAAATATCAGCATGTGCCAAAATAATTTTAACGGGCACCCCTTTTTCCCTAATAAAAAACCTTAGTGCTTCATTATAATGATTTTCATCAATGTGAAAAGCCATGATATATTCTCCCCTTGCTTTCGTTAACTATTTCACATGTAATAATAACACATTATTGTCCTAAAATGTAACATATTATCGCATATGTTCACAACTAGAACACGAAAAGGGCAAACAAAAACCACAAAATCATTATTGATTTTGTGGTTTTTGTCACATTACATTTTTTCTTCTAGTGTCACATCTGGGTATTTATCGTGGAACCAGTTGAGCGCAAACTTGTTTTCAAATAAGAAAACTGGGGCGTCGTAACGGTCTTTCACAAGCAAATTACGAGATGAACCCATTTTTTCGTCAAGTTCTTCTGGCTTAATCCAGCGTGCCACTTTTGACCCAATTGGCTCGAACTGAATTTCAACGTTGTATTCATTTTCCATACGGAACTGGAAAACTTCGAATTGCAATTGCCCGACCGCACCGATGATATAGTCGCCACCGTTCCAAGACTTGTAAAGTTGGATTGTACCTTCCTGTACCAACTGTTCGATGCCTTTATGGTAAGACTTTTGCTTCATCACATCTTTGGCAATCACACGGTTAAATAATTCAGGGGTAAATGTTGGCAAATCAGGGAACTGCACACTCTTTTTGCCAGCATAAATTGTGTCACCAATCTGGAAGTTTCCGGTATCATAGACACCAATAATATCGCCAGGCACCGCTGTTTGAACATTTTCACGCTCTTCAGCCATGAACTGTGTGACGTTAGAGAGCTTTAATTTCTTGCCATTTCGCTGCAAAGTGACATCCATACCACGATCAAATTCACCACTGACAATGCGAACAAAGGCAATGCGATCACGATGACGAGGATCCATGTTGGCTTGAATTTTGAAAACAAAACCAGTAAATTGTGGACTATCTGGGGTGATAGCCTGATCGTCAACCGTTGTCACAGCCGCTGGCGCTGGCGCATAAGTCAAATATTCACGCAGAAATTCGGTCACACCAAAATTCACCAAGGCTGATCCAAAGAAGACTGGGGTCAATTTACCATGAGCAATTTTGTCAGCGTCAAATTCGTTACCCGCATCACGTAATAACTCAATTTCGTCCATTGCTTCACTAACAACTTCTGGGTGATCACTGGCATTTTTGAATGGCACTAACGCATCTTTTTGCAAATCATAAATGCCTTGCAAAATTTGTCCTGACCCAACTGGCCAGTTCATGGGATAAGCTTGAATGCCTAAAATAGACTCTAATTCATCAACCAAATCCAGTGCTGGGCGTGCATCACGATCAATTTTGTTGAAGAAAGTGAACACGGGAATACCACGTTGCGAGACAATTTCAAAGAGCTTTTTCGTTTGCGGCTCAATTCCCTTAGCTGCATCGACAACCATGACAACTGAGTCGACCGCCATCAGCGTTCGATAGGTATCTTCAGAAAAATCCTCGTGCCCTGGTGTATCCAAAATGTTGATTCGCTTACCTTCATAATCAAATTGCAACACTGATGAGGTCACTGAGATACCACGTTGCTGTTCAATTGCCATCCAGTCCGATGAAGCCAGCTTGTTTGAGCCGCGGCCTTTAACCGTCCCAGCTTCACGAATCACCCCACCGTGCAACAATAGCTGCTCAGTCAGGGTTGTTTTACCAGCATCGGGGTGAGAAATAATCGCAAAAGTCCGCCGATTTTTAAGTTGTTCTTGAAAGTTTTCCATAGTACTTCTATTTTACCCGAAAAACAAGCCGCCGGCTAGCTTTTTAATCTACAGCCACCAAATCACCCACGACTAGTAAACGTTCTTTAGTCGTTGGAAACGGATGACATGTATAAAGCGCAGCACGCGATTTAGTTGGCGATGCCAAATCATGAATTGTTTCTAACTGTGATACTGGAATAGCTACTTTTTTGAAAACCCGATAATGGTAGGTCACCCCTTGGTATAGCACTTGAAAAGTATCACCTTTTCCTAACTCATTTAGTCGCAAAAATCCAAGGTGTGTGCGCCACAGACGATGAGCAGCAATTACTGTTAATCCACCCTTCCCAGCATCGGGGCGATCAAAGTCTTCCAAAAATCCTGCTCCCTTTGCCAGTGACTCATCACTAGTATCATTAAAAATTGGATATTCAACATTGATTTTAGGAATGGTAATCACCGCTTCGGGTTGGTTCAAATCAAAAGATTGCGCAGATACTGTCTTTTTAATACTGTTAATAAGTTGTCTTTGTTGATGGCTGGTGTCAGTAAAACACCAAGCAATTAGACCAAGCGCAATCAATAACAGTAATAAGGCATAACGTTTTTTCATGATTACCTCCTTTGTTTGTGCCATAAATGTTTTACGATAGTGACCATGATCAGAATAAACATTATAATTCCAACAGCCAGCAACGCCATGAACCACCACTGCTCCCAAATAACAGCTGGAATGGGCACTTTATTGGTCAAATGACCTCTCACAAGCAATCGATGTGAATTAACCCCATAGGGCGTGCATGTCACCAACGTCACAAAGTTTTCTGGATGATGTTTGACAAGATCTTGAACATTTTCTGGGATAACTACCTTTTTTTGATCAACTTCATAAGTAAATTCTTTTCCCAATACTTGAATAAAGAATCGATCGCCCTTCTTGAGCCGGCCAATATACGTGAAAAGCGTTTTATTAGGCAAACCAGAATGTCCGGTAATAACTGCGTGTTCTCCTTGACCGCCTAAGGGAATAGAAGAGCCAGGTAATAATCCCGCGCCTTTTTGCAGCACTTTTTCACTGACGCCATCATAAATTGGCAAATGCAGATTGATTTTGGGAATTGAGATAGTCCCTAAAGCGTCACTATCTGGTATGGCGAACCCAGTATCATCAGCTTGTTGTTTTTTCCCGAGTGATTGCATGGTTGATTCTGAAACACCAGTTTTATTGCTATTATTACGTTTCTCGGCCTTTTTAGTCAGTTGATTGACCACCTGTGTATCCAGTGTCATCGCACGCCGATCAACTTTGCGTGCAACTTGTGTTTGCCGAAGGGCATGATAACCTTGCAATAAAAATGGTGAGACAAAAATAACGAATCCTAGTAAAAAAACTAACGTTGAAAACCATTTTTTAGGCATACAATCATTCCTTTCTACCATTGCTATCCTGATTGTAAACTATTGATGTGGCGCTTTTTACGGGTAAAATGTGATGAAATCTTGCCCAATTGTGTCCAAAAAAAGAGTGTTTCACGTGAAACACTCTCTGACTCACTTACGGATTAAGGTCGTCGTTTGTTCACCGGCCTTGCGCTTCTTAATACGTGAAGCAATCATCAACATAGCACCGACCAGCAGGGCACCAATCATACCAATACCACCAGTCACTGGGAACATTGATTTCTTATAGTTCACAATGTTGACGTCACTTTCATCAGCGTGTCCGTTAATAACACCAGTACCTTTGCCATTCAAACCATTGTCTTCACTTGTCTTGCCACTTAATGTAAATGTCTTATCAGCCATCTTTTTATAACCACTAGGTACCTTTGACTCGATGAGCTTATAGTCACCACCGGCTAGACCACAGTATTGCAAGTATCCGTCGTCACCTGTGATATGTGTTGTGGCGTTTTCCGGATAGATTGACCAAATAATGTCACCCATAGTCATGTCATCAGAAGCGGTCATGCCAGCCATGGCCTTGCCATCTTCGGCAACATGCATAAAGTAAACATAAGGATCAATTTGTGCTTCAAGCCACATTTCAAATGCATCCTTATTGGCAAAGTTGTTCTTCCCTGATTCGTCGGGGTTTTTATGACCATTTGCCGTGTTTTCATATAACAATCCCCAAACCGCTTCTTTATTATCCGCGGTTACTTTCATAGCCAAATCAAATCCAGCGCCACTTAAAGCATTAGTTAAAGTCGTGCCATTAAAATTGGCATTACCATCAGTTTTGATAATTTCCCAACCAGCGGTATAAGTTTTTTCTGTGTCTTTGTCGGTATTGGTGATATAACCGTTATCGACATTAACTTCGACTTCGTTTTCAATTTCACCTGCTTGAGCCGCTCTGTTGGCACGAGATCCCAAATCAATGATTAGCTTGGCACTATATTCATTACCATTATGATTCTGCAAAAGCGTAGCTAATTTAGCCCGTCCCGCGGCAGTTAAACTAATGGTCAAAGTACCATTTTGGGCATCATCTTTAACAACCCGATTGTCAGTATCAAATTCGTACTTTGATGTTGTCCCTGAAATCTTGATGTCATCTGTAGTCCAAGTAGATCCTTCGGCAAAGGTAATCCCAGTCGAGGCGTTATCAGAATCATACGCCAAGCCATCCCCCGTCATACCATTTTTGCTGCCAATATCTGACAATATTTTAGCTAGGGATTCGTCAACTTTGCCGTCATTATCATAATCAAGTCCAATATCAGCTGTTAACCAATCAACTTGATAAGGCATGTTATCCACAATGTCATACTTCTTATAATCGGCAATATCTGCGTCTACGTCAGATTTCAAGCGCCAAGTAAAGTCTTCGCCACGGGAAATACCTGACTGTTCGGACTCGGATGTTCCGAATACATTATCTTGATTGGTATCAACAGTTTTTTCAATATCAACGTCACCGTAGTTAACCAAATTAAAAGTAGCACCTTGATAATAGATGTCATTATCTGTTGCACCATATCCTGCCGTAACGTCTTCGGTATTACCACCTTCGGCAGCACTTAAATTGACTTGCTGTAATTTACCATTTGCCATGTAACCCTTTGGCGCTACTAATTCAGCGACATAATAACTTGACCCAGGATCTAAGTCTAAATATTTCGCTTTACCCTCACTGTCAGTCTTTACGTAACTCGTTTTTGTCACAAGGAGATTTTGAGCAATAGTGGCTTGATCATCGGTGAAAAAATGGTCTGTCTTCATTTTGTCAATCCAAGTCGAAATCGCTGTTTTTAGAGCGGCTTCATTTTCAAATGTTTTACCTTGCATATCATGTGTCAATTGCGACACAGCATCTTGCAATAAAGTACCACTTTTGACTTCATCGGCAATATCACTGATGTTTAACAAGCCTACCCATGCACCACCAACTGCTGTTGTCCCATTTTCAGCAACTTTTTTAACGGTTAAGTTAGCTGTGTCAGAGTAATTCTTAGCATATAAATTATAGGGATGGCTACCGTCATCAAACCATGTCGTCTCACCCGATCCATTACGATCCATCATTGGCAAACTAATCACCATTGGTACAGCATGGGTCTTGGTATTAGGCTTCACACCTGTTTCAAACGCAACATAATGTCCATCAGCCAGATTATCGAGCGTTATTTTACCGTCACTATCAGTTGTAAATTCAGTACTACTATCTTGCTCAACTTTCGATACATCGCCTGCATTATTCAGAAATGTTTTGAAATCACTTTCTTTGCCATCTTTTACTTTGATAGTCCAAGGACTCGTGATTTCATCATTATCAACGACCGTGACTGCAACAACTTCAAGATATTCTTGATAGCTAGTTTTTATTTTGGGTTTATCCGTTGCCTCGGCGTCATAGCCAGCAATGGCATCACTAGGTAACTTGTAAACCGTGAACTTAGCGCCAGCTTGTGCTGCCCAGTCCCCTGAAATTTCTGTGCCATCATTAGTATGTATGTTTTGAGCATCATTTATGTCAGTTTCACTAACTACTTTGTTAATAATGACATCTGTTGCGCTTGGCTGTGTACTTGAGGCAATGACAATACCACTCGACAAGGTCATCGGCGCTAGTAGTACGCCAGTCAAAATTATATGTTTCATATTCATAGTGTTATCTACCTTTCTCGTTTTCTCTCATTGTTATGTTTTTGGTATCTTCTTGATAAAAATTAGTCCGGCGCTGATTAAGCTAATACCTATGACGACAATTCCAACTACTTTGAGCAGTGGTTTTGTCGTGGGATTGTTCTGCTTAACTTTTGCCTGTGTTTTTTTAGGATAAGTGGTGAGCACACCACGAACCAATAAGCGATGCGTATTTTGTAAAAATGGCGTGCATGTAATTAATGTCGTGTAATTTTGATCCTTATCCACCATTAAATCTCTGGTATCATCTGGTTTAACAACTTTAATCTGGTCGATACGATAAGCTAATGGTCGATCAATCCCTTCAACATAGAAATGATCTCCTTTTTTAAGGCGATTCAAATGGGTAAAAAGTGCTGATTGCAGCAGACCACGATGTCCGGTCATGACGGCATGGACACCCTTTCCACTGACGGGTAATGACGTATTGGGTAACAGACCAACGCCATGCGACAGTTGTACCTCACTCACACCGTTAAATACTGGCGTCACTAAATCAAGTTTAGGGATGCGTAACGTGGCAACTAACGGTCCCAATTGTTTATTCAAAACTGTTTCGGAAATATCGTATTTGGCCAAAAGCTTAGCTCGTGTCTTTTGTGTTAGTGTGAAAGGATCTTTAGCATTGATCTTTGCGCTTGCTAGTGCCTTATTATGCGCCTTGGCCTCTTTAACCATAGCTTGTCGCTTATTACTTGATAAATGCGCCACCTGTTGTTCAAAACGTTTTGCCTCACGCTGCTGCTCTTGTGTTGCAATCGCATTGCGAATGAAAGGATAACTCAACACGCCAAAGGCTATGAATAAAATCGCGATTAACATCATCATTATTTTTCTCATGGTGAAATACCTCGCTGGTGGCGCTTGCGAAGCCCTCGAATCATTAATAGCCCACCAATCAGTAAGATAGCAAGTATGCCAATGCCACCAGTAAGTGGCAAAATCAATTTATGATAATTAATGACATTGAGTTCCAGACCATTTACCACGCCAGTGACATAACCGTTGCCAATAACAACACCATTTTCATCTGTACCAATATAACCTGCGCTACTTTCATCAGTCCAATCACTGACGACTTCTCCGTCAACAATTTTTGGTGCGTGATAGGCTGACACAATTTTAAAGACTAACACCGGCGCGTCGGGTTGAAAATAGCCACTAGTGGCTTTTGACTCCATGACTTCATAAGTACCACCACGTAATCCTGAAAAACCAAACCAACCATCGCTCTGACTGTATTTATAATCATAGTATTGCTCATGATCTGAACTTTTCACAGTCCACCATGCTAAAGCATGATCTTCTTTGGTATAATCACGAGCCATTACCAGCATTTCGCCGCCCTTAGTTTGCCCACCCTCGACCAATTCAATACCGGCTGGAGCACTTGGCCATTGTAAGTAAAACTCAGCCCCTGCCAGTGGATTTTTAACACCAATTTGGTCGTCATTATAATCCGCTTTGCCGACTGTTTTGACCATTCCCCAACCACCTGACCATGTTGTAGCAATGTCATAACGTGTTCGCATATCATCAGTAATTTTTGCTTCGTTAGTGATACGACCGGTATGGGCAGCCGCATTAACTAACGTTGACACCTCAACACGAATATCATTAATCCTGTTTTCTGCCAAATAAGCCAATGCTGGTTGCAAATCAATTTCAAACCAACCATCACGTGTATTATCTTTGTTAATATCGCTTTGTTCGGTATCTAAATCTGTACTAATCTTATCAATCCATTTGGCAATATTAGTGTCATCAGTTTCAGTCACACGATTAATCATGGGTGCTTTGCCAGCCCAGTTACCATCTTTATCATAGAAAGGATTGCCATCAACATCTAAGAACACACCTTTGTCATCTCGAGCAATGCGATTATATTTACTATCCTTACCAACTACTGATTTAATAACTTTCCCTAATGGTGTTGTGTCACTTTGATCTGTTAACGTATAGGTTTTGCCTAAACCTGAAATACCTTTAAGATAATCATGTCCTTCTTCCGTCGCATTGTGGGCATAGTCTGAACGAGATCGTTGCCCTGTATCATACAAAAGATTGCTTTCGGTGCCATCAGCATTAAGGGCTAAAATTCGGACTTGTAATAAGTCTACTTGGTATGGTAATACATCTTTGAGGAGATATTGTTCAAAGCTATCCGCTGTTGCAGGAATGTGAATATCTAACCCCCACTTGAAGATTTCACCACGCGTAACACCAACTGTTTCATCATTTTCGACGTAGCCATTACCATCAGGGTCAATCACCTTATTCAAAGTAGTAGATTGTGTAAAGTTTTTTGGATAAAGGTGTAAGTACTGATGTGCTTCATCAGCGTTTGGTCCGCCGAAAATGATATTGTCTTGGTCTGAAGCTGGTAACATCAGCAACATCGGTGTCGCATCAACAGTGATACCCGATGGCTTTTCTTTTTCGACAATAAGCCATAATTCGTCAGGCAATGTTACCTCAACCATGCCGTCTTGGTCAGTTGGATTTGTTTCATTTAAAGTAATGCTATCGTTGTCCTCAGCAAGCTGCGTCATTGCAGCTAATAATTGGTCATTTGTGACAGGATTGTTATTCGACTCATCAACTTGATAAATACCATTAGTATAGGTATATCCCTTAGCATTAAACACAAATTTAGACTGACCATTGGCCGCATCATCAACAATCGAAAAATATTTCGTAATTGCTTCTGCACCGGCTTTCCAGTGTGGTGTTGCCTCACCTTCCTCCCAATCAAGGAACTGGTCCAAACTCATATAAGCAAAGGTTACACCCTTAACTGGACGCCAACCACTCAATTTATCGGCACTAATTTCCAAACCATCATTGTCAAAGGTCGTACCCGTACCCGTACCCGTACCCGTACCCGTACCCTGCACAATTTTATGCAGGCGAACGGTTGTGTCAAATGTTTCGTCTGCGGCTTTAACATGACGCAATTCGCTGAGACCCGCAAAGAGTGGCAAAATTAAACTTAGCATTAAGCAAATATGTTTTAGTTTACGCATGTTCGTGGTCTCCTTTCGTCATGTATACTACCATGCAAATTCCCGTTACCAGTATGATAAGGGTAGCGACAATCGTGAGATAATGTCCACGACTTCCTGTGGCTGGAATTTTAAATTGGTTGTAATCCTTTAACGTGATATCAATTCGATTGTTGTCACTATTTTCTAGTAAATTATGATTGATAGTCCAAGTGACTGATGTGTCATTATCTGTGGTAATGTTACCCGTCGCATGAATATCAAAAACTAAATCATGTTTTTCTCGTAAATAGCCATCAGGCGCAAAGACTTCTGTCAATCGATACTGTCCGGGAATGGCAATCGTAGCATCAACAATCACTTTACCGTCGCTTGACGTCGTCCAAACACTTTGATTGGTCTGATCGTTTTTAACCAGCTGCCAATCATCACCTACTTTTTGATAAAGTTCGAACTTAGCTCCCGCCAAGACCGTGCTACCTGAATCAGTTTTGGTGATTGTCATTTCAAATGGCTTTAAACGATTTTCATAGTTGATATAAGTCAAATCGCCTTGAATGGCAAAATCAACGCCTTCAATTGGTCCACCTGTTGGATCTATAAGCGTCGTGTAGCTTGAATCTGTGAATAACAAGATTTTCCGACGTGTATTCCAATCGGCAACTTCACGTTGATCAAAATGATCCAAATCACCTTCAACCCATCCACCATTGTCATCACTACCAGCAGGCACTGTAAATCCTGGGTTATCGTTACCTTGCCAATTACCATCAGTCACAATGCCGTAAGTATAGCCTTCTCGCAAGGCAAAGCCTGTCGGTGCTTCAATTTCACTCACTCGGAAGCGGTTGCCGTACTGTTCATCATGCGTAAATGGTGGTAAGTTAAATTCACCAGAACTACCAATTGTCACAATACCGACCTCATCATCTGTTTCATCACCGATGTATGGGTAAGGTTGCCATTCACTGTTTGATTGGTTGTAATATTCAAATAAGAATTTTGCCCCAGCAAGCGAGTCACCAGCTTGATTTATTTTACGCATGGTGTACTTGAAATCAGATAGTGTGTTCGTGACATCGAAGGTCGTACCATTAGCGCTAATCGTGCTTTCGTAGCCAGGAATGTTTTCCTCTTGTATGCTGTATTTAAAATCAACACCTCGATTATTGAACTTGGCCAAACTGTACGTTTTAGTATCGTCCTGATTACTGATTGTTTGGTAAGTGTCTTGCCAGTTGGCAGCTAACGTGGTGTTATCTGGATTATCGCTATCACTATATGGCTTATCAAGCACAAGTTTTCCCTCTGTCCAAGAATTAGCGGTATCAATCACATCAGTACGGCTGACGGCGAAAGTTAAATGATCTGGTCGTGTCAAAACATCATCTGCTAAATCGCCAACCCAGCTTTTATTAAGTGACAAAACGACTCCGGGTGCTTTTACCGATGGCTCACCAATTTCAACTATGGGCGTTGTCGGTTCTGCTTGGAAAGTTGTCAAAGTGCCAGTTGGATACCAGCGATCAGCCTGAAAGGTGTCTTGTTCGGTGTTAATTCGAACACGATAATAAATTTCAATCATTTGTCCAGCTGGAATATCAATATTTTCTAATTTAATGGTCTTCGTGCCCTTATCGTACGTGCCAGTAATGGCTCGCTGAACACTACCTGAACTATTAAAGGCATTGGTCTCGATTACCGGCCGTGGTGTATAATCAGACACATTGTCAGCAAATGCCCAACGCGTGCCTTTGACTGCGTTATTGCCAGTAATGAAATTGTCGCTAGGAATATTGCCATCGAGCAACATCTCGGGGGCTAATGTATCCGTAAGCGTCGCATCTTTAACGAAATCAAACAAGTCTGCCGTCACCGATTCAAGATGTTCAACCAATAAGTCTGTTGCACTAGCATCATAATAGTAACGTGTCCCTTTTTCGTCAGAAGTTGCTAAACGTTTGAGTGACGCTTCTGCAAGACGAGTTGATCGTTGAGTTTCTGTGTTACCATTAATCGGCGCCATTGTTCCTAACACATAAATTTTAGTATTTGCTTGTTTTATGGTTGCAGCGGTATCAATCGCTGACTGAATTGAGATAAAATCACCACTACCAATTGATGACTGAACACGGTAACGATTGTCATTAACTGATGAACCAAGATTATCGTTTGCCCATTGATAATTACCATTAAAGGGATTTGCCTTGTCAGCAGTGGTGTTTCCTCCCATCCAGCTGGCTGCTGGATAATTCATACTTGCATCGTTAGCTGTTAATCCATCCTCCAGTTCACCGCCATCGTCAGCATGTCCAAGCAAAGGTTCATCGGTCGTTCGGACATAAGTACCACCAGCCGACGTCCATGGCGCATTGGTCGCTGCTGAACCATTTTGTCCGTTATGTTGACTGGCCGCACCATCAGAAATTAACACAATAATTTTGGTTTCACTGAAGCTTGATGCATTCAATAATCCTTGCGCCCTCTCCAAAGCACCATCAGTATACGTACCAGCATCGTTTTGAATATTAATACTGATGTTTTGAATATCTTGGTTGATAGTATCGATGTTATTATTCAAATTACGAACACTTTTAATACCATCTGAATAAGTCACAAGCCCAACTCGTAGTTGGTCGCTCGCTACATAAGGACTAACTTCGGCAGAAAACGTGTTAAACGCATCTTTGGCTTGCTGCAAACGATTGACATCGCTACCATTCGTGCCAGCCCCATTACTAATCATTGAATAAGAACGATCGAAAACAAAGACTATTTCGGCCTTTTTCTTTTCATATTCGGCTTTTGTGGCACCTGTCATTTTAATCGAGATATCATAAGCACCTTGGATGACATTGCCATTACTATCTTTGGCTGGCGATGCCATCTTTTTGGCGCGAAAGCCATTGTATTCTGTTCCAAGATGCGACCAATCTAACCAATTCGTATCACCATACCAGCTGCCTGTCGTGTTACCGACATAATTACGATTAGTAGCGGCGGCAGTGTTATTGTCTATAGCTGGCACGGCGTTTGTATGTCGTCCATTTTGTGCCATTGCTTCCCCTAGTAACGAGTAATGATTAGTCGGAAATTCTGAATTAGCAACTTCACCATCTCCATCGGTTTCATATTTTGTGTAACCATCACCAATGGGTGGGTTCAATTGCTTACTCAGCGTTTCTGCTGCTGACACCATTTGTTGCTTAATCGGATTAGTTGATTGCAATGGCCAAAGCGGTGCCAAGCCCATAACACATGGCAAAACAATCACGATGGTTGCTATGATTGTTAGTATTTTTTGAATGTAATTTTTCATTAGCTCACCTCGCATTATTTTGTTCGTGGCTTTTGATTTAGTAAATGGTTTCACTCTACACTACTAACTATACAGAGCAAATATGTCTTAATTTCGGGGGGGGGAGAAACTGTGAATAATATTGAACATTTTGTGACCACACAAAAAAGTTGGCCTTGTTTTATCAGTGCCAACGCCATTCATAAACATAAATTACCATATATTTGTATTATTCAGCTGTAACGTAGTCTCCAAGTGTCCATACCATGTCAGTATGAATAGTTTTTCCCAATAGGCTAGAGACATTTGAGGTGGCTGGCACAAAAATAGCATAACTAATCGGAGCATCTTTATTCAGTCCTGCTGTTTCAACATGAGCCAGTGGGCTTTCTGCGACGTTCATTGCGGGATACGCGATATCTGGAGACATCAAGTCTAAGCTGTTTCCTGTCATTTGTAATAAGCTAATATCTGACATGCTACATGCTTGTTCATCTTGATCATCATACCAGTTGTTATCACCAGTTTTAACAGTGACTGATAAACCTGCATTACTGTCTAAACGATTATCAGTTACGGTCAATTTACCACTACCGCCATACAACAAAATATGTCCCATTCCTTGCAAAAATGCTTGATTGTCATTTTCTGTCAGATTACTAGTATCCAGCGTTCCAAAATCAATGTCATCGACTGCCATCTCTAATCCACCATTTTCAAACTGAACATAGCTCGTAACTGCCGTATCAGCTAACACGGGAATCGGGATTTGTACTACTAGAATAGTCAAAATGACAATCGTTATTTTATTAATTAATCTCATCACTTACCTGACCTTTATCCTTTCGACGACGGTTCCACCAGAAGAAAATACCAGCAATCAGAACAATAGCTATTGCCACTAGCCACCACCAATTAAAGCCTTCATCATGAACCAAGGTGACATCCTTGTCATTGAGTGATTTTGCTTCTTTATTGGTAATCGTAAAATTCTTGGTGAAATGCCAAGTACTTTTCTTAGATTTAACTGTCATATTCATCGTGTATCGACCAGCTTTGAAGGGGTGTCCTTCAAGCGATAACGGGTATTCAAAGACCGCATTAGGTGCAATTTGCATGCTACTCTTTTTAGCCTCGTATATCACTTTTTTACTGTTTTGACGTGTCACCTTTGATGTCACGGAAATTCCATTGAGATAAGCTTCTGTTGTGTTGTGCAATTCCGAAATAACCGCGTTGCGCGAGCTAATTTGTCCCGCTGACACTTCTGCCAAATTCAATTTTTCTTTCAAATCTGTTTTGTCTGCTGTTTGTAATACGACGCCAATAGCATAAGCGTAGCGATTACGAATCGTTACACCAGCTTTTGATGATGTATCTGCTGTACTTGAACTAGCAGCTTGCGTGATTGTAATCCCGCCAGCCACGATACCTTGCCACGTCTTATTAGGAATCTTGATTTTTACCTCAAGTTTTTTGGTACTGTTAGCTGGCACTTCAACTTGTTTAGGAATTTCAGCCACTTTACCAAAATCAAATGGCACTGATTGATCTAACTTATTGTTTGACGGACCATATTCTGCTACGCCATTGATATTGGTTTTTGCAGCAGAGACTTCAGTGTTTACTGTTTGCGCTTTGTCTGTTGTATTAGTGAGATTAACCACTAGCGTTTGCTCATCATTTGGCTTCACTAATAAATCAAAATAAGTATGTGCCTTATTCACTTGATTTTCTGGCAGGACTGCGCTAACACGCATCCCCATCGCACTCGAACTATCTGACGTTGACGATGCATCATCGGCATGCGCCAACCCAAGTAACGGTGCCATAGCAAATGTTGTCGCTGCCAAAATGAGGCCAATTTTTTTAGTTAGCATACCTTTTTACCTTCTCAACTTCAATATATAGCTTTACTATATCAAGAGTTTGTGACCTCACTTTGCATATTCTGTGAGTTTGCTGTGCCTAAATTACGACTTTTTTGTGCCCGTGAGCCTGTTGTTGTTTTTCAAAACAAATTTTGTAGAGATTTATGTTAAGAAATAGTTTCTTCACAACAAGTCACAAACTATTCGCAACTTGTTGACAATTTAGACCTACTCCCTTGTTACACTGAAAGCAAAGAAGAATCGAGGATAATGTCGATGAAAAAATATTTATTTGGGGCTCTAGGTATCTTAGCATTAGCAATTATACCTATCAATTTAGCAAATTCAGATGGTCACACTACCTCCAAAGCAACTGTCAGGTTGTCTGGTAAAAAGCCCATTACCGTGATAAATGACAATACTCCCGTACAACCGATAAACAACAATGCTTTAGCAACAATCGGCGCGGGTGATTTGTATGTCGCTTATGCATCTGAACTTAATTTTTCGCCCATTGTTGAAAATTTGGCTGGTAAAAAAAGCAAGGAAAGCTTGGTACTCAAAACTGATCACACCTTGTATCCAGCTTCAGACCAAGTTTTACTAAACAACAAACAAATCAATGTCAATCCCTTTGTTCAAGTTCACAGTGTCTCAGATGCTCACGTATGGTGCGCTTCCGTTATTCAAACCAGTGAATTTAAGACAGCTGATGGTGAAACTTTACCCAACGCACAACTAAAAGTTAGTACAACGGATGATAATTTGAGCGGAACGGAGTTAGGTGCTACCGCCAACACACGAGGGTATAATAATCAAGCATTTGCTGATGCTAACGCAATGTGTATGATTATGGGTGAAAAAACGACTGCTGCCGGAGATTGGACTAATACATTTGGCAACAAAAACAACAGTAAAAGAAACTATATCGTTGGTGGCTTTTCACTTGATATTCCTGCTGGTACAACTATCGTCAACAAGCAATATCAAGCAGAACTAACTTGGGTTATGAACGATGTGCCACTGGTATCATTATCATAAGCACAAAAAAATCCCTGACCATATCGTGTCAGGGATTTTTAATAGTTTAATGCATTGTCGTAATCACACCTGTCACACCAAGCAACAAGAAGATCACACCAACGATAATACGGTAGTAACCAAACGCCTTGAAGTCGTTATTTTTGATGTAATTCATCATGAACTTAATCGCAAACAACGCCACAATCCAAGATACTACGAAGCCAAAGAGCATAACCAAGCCTTGCATACCCGTGAATGAGCCACCTTCATGGAAGAATTTGAACATCTTCAATAACGTAACACCAAACATCACCGGAATTGATAGGAAAAATGAAAATTCCGCCGCGACGAAGCGCGAAGCACCAAGAATAATCGCCCCAAGAATCGTGGCACCTGAACGAGATGTTCCGGGTACTAATGACAAAACTTGGAACAAACCAATGTAGAGCGCTAGCTTAAACGTAATTTGATTGACGTCTGTAATTAAAGGTGCAATGCCTTTTTGACGATTTTCAATCACAATGAAGATCACACCATAAATAATCAACATCGCTGAAACAACCCAGAAATTCAGCAAATGTGCGTCCATGAAGTCATTCAGCAATAAACCAAAGACCACAGCGGGCAAAACACCAACTGCTACACGAATCCACAAACGCCATGTTTGGAACTTTTCACGGTCTGTTTTTTGAGATGAAAACGGATTCAGTTTGTTGAAATAAAGCTGAATCACGGCAAAAATGGCACCCAATTGAATGGCATAATCGAAAAATGGGGTGAAAGACTTCGTCCACACAGCGCCGCCGGGGATTTTCATCAGTGTTTCCGCCAAAATAATGTGCCCTGTTGATGACACTGGCAAAAATTCTGTCAGGCCTTCAACAATACCAATAATGATTGATTTAATCAGATCTAGCATGTGTCTAAACGCGTTCAAAACTGTTTATCAACAGTCAACGCTTTTCCTTCCATATTGAGAATAGTTCCATTTTATCATATTTGCTGCTTGCTTTTTCATAAATCACGTGGTATTATATTTATTGTTGTGAAACAAAAAATATGGTCAGCTAGCTCAGTTGGTAGAGCAACGGACTCTTAATCCGTGGGTCCAGGGTTCGAGCCCCTGGCTGACCACTATATCAGCTATCAGAATTAATTCTGATAGCTTTTTTTGTGCTTAGATGTCAAAAAATATAATGCTGACGTCATATTGAGAACCATTGGTTTGTTGTTGATACAAACCGTCGTATTTTTCGACAATTTGTTTGATATTTTTCAATCCAAACCCCTTTTGCAACCGGTCACGTCGACTATCGACTTCATCAACATTAAACGCATTGCTGACCTGAATCAATAATTTTTGATTGACTGCCTTAACCACGAGTGAGACGATTTTTTTGCCTTGACGATGACGCGCAACTGCTGAAAACGCATTATCCAATAAATTGCCAATCACAATTGCCAAAATATCATTAGGAATGGTTAAAGATTCCGGCACCAAAATTTGACTGTCTAATTGAATACCTTGTGCTTTAGCTAAATTATTTTTTTCATTGAGTAAATAATTAAGCAAGGTATTACGCGTAAAAAAATGCGTCCCTATCGTTAATCCTGACATACCATTTCGAATCAATGTCTTTGCTTGATCATAGTCGCCTTGTTCAATTAATCCCAATAAAACAATGTTTTGGTTGCGTAAATCATGTTTGATTGCTGTAATCTTTTCCCAATTAGCCTTAGTGAGGTTAATCGTCGCAATTTCCCGTTGCAAGATTTCATTTTCACGTTCAATTTGATGTAATTTCAAATAATAGATGTTTTGCCCTTGATAAATGACTAGAACAAAAATATTCAGTACCACAATAATGAGGACAACTAACCAAACCTTTTCAAACGATAAATCCACTGGATAATAAATGTCGCGCATGAAATAAAACAACACCACCGTTGACATATTGACCATTAAAATTAAGGTGATTTGAACAAACTGATTACGATTTGTGGTTTGGACAAGTGTTGGCTTTAACCAATACTTCAACATCAGTGTCGTGGCTACTACCAATATTAGTTCAATACCTGTACGTCCCCAAACACTAACGACATGCAACGATTGCAATAATGGCAATAATTGATTGAAGACAATATCACCAATAAACTGACTAGCGTAAAGCCCCTCAACCAAAATGCTCGTCCAAAAACAACTGGCTAACAGACTTGACTTAGCCGGAATCACAGCAAACCAGCAAAAACATACAACAATCAACAGTGACAATAGCAAACTAATGTCCAAATGCCACTGTTTGCCAATTTCATTTGACAATAATTGCACGAATCCTACATTATTTTGCGCCACTAAAAACCACAAGTAAAACAATAAACTACCCAAAATTCCGAGAGTGACACGCGTTGGCCGATAATTGATAAACAAGGATTGCCTAAAAAAACTGGCAACCATCCCCAACATAACAGCCAATAAAGTCAGATTACTGACATAAATTTCTACCATTAATTTCATGACATCATTTCCCTCAAAGCCGCCATAATGGCGATTTTAGCTTGTCTTTGATACTTGCGACTAATTGGAATTATGATCTCATCGTTTAGAATTAACGATTGATTTTTCAAATGCTTAACTGCATTGACATTTACAATAAAGGATTGATGAACCTGAACGAAACGATGATCTAATTTAGCTAATACATCAGCAGTAGTCATCGATGTTTCATAGATTTGGTCTCTTGTATGAATCAGAACCGTATGGCGATTTTTTTCAAAATATCTAATTTCTGTTAAATCCAAACTATGTGACGTACGATTGAAAGTGAAAGTGAATCGTCGACTTTGTAACCCTAAATAGTTGGTTAAGCGTTTCAACGATTGATTCATTTTTTCTTGTGTCAGCGGTTTGATTAAATAATCAAATGTGTGTAAAGCAAAAACATCTTCCATGTATTCCTTATAGCTGGTCACAAAAATAATAGGATTAGCGTTACCAAAATCCCTGATTTGACCTGCTAACACAACACCAGACATTTCAGGCATTTCAATGTCAAGGATGAAAAAGTCATAATAGTTATCAGCTAATGAAGCTAATAGTCGCAAAGGATTAGTAAAAACATCAACATCAAATCGCTTCATATCATAGTTGTGCAACAGTGTGTCAACTTGATTAGCTAATACGAGTGAATCATCACAAATTGCTACCTTCATAGATACCTCATTTTTTGTAATATACTAGCGCAATATCTAAAATATAATTTATTCTTTCATGTTATATATTAACAAGTAAAAACCGCCTTGTACACTAGGCGGCCATTAGCTTGATAGGATTATTTTTAATTAATTTCGTAATAAAATTATAATAAGACACTTTGAATGGTTTCCCAAACACCTTCTAGCAAATTCACATGACTTTTAACTGGTGATATCGCTTGATGCTTTAATGTCAAAGACTTAATCTTCGTCTTATCCTTAGCAGCAACCACTGGCTTCTTGGTATTCTCAGCTACCACTTGTCGAGCCGCTTTATCAATTTCCGGCGTCACTTGTGAAGTTGATAATCCTAATTTGCGTTGTGCTTGACTAACCGTTTCAAAGTAAAGACCTGCCTCACTTTTAGTCATATCACGCCCCAATTCTTCACTAAAAATTGCGCCTGTATCTGCATTAACATTGGCTTTCATTTGCTCAATACTGGCTGCATGTGGATGTACGGTTACCACACACATCCCTATTCCTAATGTAGCAATACTCAGTAATAATGATTTTTTAATCATTGTCTTATCCTCCTTTTTTGAACCAATGGGTCAACTACTTGCTAACCTTGCTTGGTACAAAATTAAGTATATCGACTCATAAAAATAATATTGATAAACCAGCACAATTGACCATTTTAAACACACACTTGACCGATAAACACACAATTTTTGTCAAAAAAAAAGCCTTTCGGCTCAATCTTCAACAGCATAATCATTAACATGTAAGGAATCAAGAAAGTCATTTGCGTCTTCTTTTGAAATGATGCCCTTTTCAATATTACCAGCAACAATTTTCTCAATCTCTTGACGAACTTGGTTTTTCGTACCGTCAGCGACGATAATCACCGTACGCTTCAAATCATCCTGCCAGGTAACGTTGACTGGCCCCCAAGTATCCAAGTGCTGATCAATTACCCATTGCTTAACGTGTGATTGTGTCAATGCCATATTTTCATTCCTCCTGCAATCATTTAACAGCTATATTATAGCTCAAAAACAATAATATCACATTGATTTTGTTTAAATTTTTAGAGTGAAATAAAGATACTGGCATACATCAAGCCAGCACCACCGAGTACGAAGAGGTGCCAGTAAACATGCCCCATAGGAATCTTAGGGATCAGATAAAAAATCGTGCCCGCAGAATAGGTTAAGCCGCCAGCCAAAAGCAACCAGAAGGCTGTGTGCGACAACACACCCCACAAAATCGGCATTGCCAAAATAATCAACCATCCCATCACAAGGTAAATGACTACCGACACCCATGGCCAGCGTCCCACAAAGAATAAGTCGTAGACAAAACCAGCAATCGTCATTGCCAAAATGGCACCCCAGATACTCCAGCCGACCCAGCCTTTAATCAGTAGCCAGGTGTACGGTGTATAACTGCCTAAAATCACCAGATAAATACCCGCATGGTCGAAAAATTGGAATACTTTGGCCGCACGCGTGAATACCAACGAATGAAACAAAGTTGATGCTAGCAAAAACAAGCCAACTGTGGCGATATATAAGATTATCGCTGTCAACTCAAAAGCAGATACTGGTCGTTGCAAGACATGAAATAGCAATGCGATGCCAGCAATCACGGCTAAAATAAAACCTAAACCGTGTGTTACAGCGTTTAATACCTCATAAACAATCAGGTAACGTTTTGAACGTTGCATTAGTAACCCCCGTAAATAGTTATGTGATTTAATTATACAACAAAACCGAGCCATTTTTAGAACGACTCGGTTGATTAACAGTTGACGAAACTGTCACTTTTTAATTTAAGATAGCCACGGCAATCGTGAGGTAAGTCGCAAACAAAATCCACGCCAAGTAAGGATACATCAAATAACTTGCCCACAATTGATTGCGCCTGAAGTTAACAATACAAGCAATTACCAAAGCATCCAATACAAGAATAATCGGCACGCCAATCCAGTAAAGGTTACCGCCAAAAAACACAATACTCCAGATAAAATTAACAAAGAGCTGTAACGCAAATATCAGTAAATTAGTCTTTTTGGCTGCTGCATGATACTGGCTAACTATGAGTAGATAGGCAGCCACACCAATTAATAAGTACAAAATTGGCCAAACAATCCCAAAAACAAAATCTGGCGGCGATAGTGGTGGCTGTACTAACTGATTATAAATTTGCTTAATGTCACCAGCCAACAAAGCCGATAACCCACCAATTGCTTCCACAACAACAACCGTTCCAACTAATAGGGCGACATGCTGCCATTTTTTTATTACCATCGTGATTTCCTCTCCTTTTAGTGTAACGCACCGCTTTCATTTACGATACTAAAAGACTCAAAAAGCATTGTCATCGATATGACAATGCTTTCTATTTTTGTTCTAAGTTAAATTAAATCTTCCCAATCATGTGCCCAGAGAACGCCCATAGCGCCGTCACCTGTGTGAACACCAATAAACGCACCTAATACCCCACGTTCAAATTTGACAGTAGGATACTCAGCCTGCAAATCTTTAAGCCACTTATCTCCTAATTTGGCGTCGTTTCCGTCGACTACAATGGCACGCACGGGATAATCGACTTCGGCTAATGATTGACGTAGCGTTTCTTTAATTTCTTTCAACGCCCCACTCATTTTTCTGGCCTTACCAACAGCACCAATCTTACCTTCATCTTGCACGTCCATTGATAATATCGGCTTAATATTGAGCAAACCGCCCACTAAGGCCGCACCACGTGACAAACGCCCTGTCCGTTGCAAATGTGAAATGTCATTAACCACAAAACGAACCACAATCGACTCGCGCAATTTCTCAAGCGCTACCATGATTTCATCTAGCGTTTTTCCTTTTTCAGCCATAGCAGCAGCCATTAACGCCTGCATGCCAGCGCCCATGACGGCAATTTTTGAATCCCATGCGCGCACATCAGACATACCTTCATAACTATCAGCGACTGCTGCAGCCGTTTGATAAGTGCCTGAAATACCTGATGATAATGTGACCAACAAAGCCTGATCGTAACCTGAGGCCTTAGCTAAATTCAAAGCTTCTTCCCAATCGCCAGGTGCTGGTTGCGAAGTCGAAGCAATTTGCTTCTTATCTTTCATCATCTTAACCAGCTCACCAAGGTCATGAATATCAACACTTTCTTTGTAGACTTCATCACCAAAAATGATGGGATCATTGACCTGAAAAATGTGATAACGATTCCGCGTTACCACTGGCATCGCTGATGAGGAATCAATAATAACTGCTATTTTACTCATGTGTTCTCTCCATAATTACAAAAAGGTGGCTAACGCAAATCCCAAACCAAATATGACCAACCCGCCAACCAGTTGTATCAATAAATACAGTAGCTGTTGCACGGTAGCATGTTGTTCACTTTGGGTCATCATCGTACTAAATGTCGTCAATCCGCCTAGTACACCGGTTGACCAAAAATGATGCAAGGCATTAGTAGCGCCTGTTGCCATTAGTATGCCCATAAAAAAAGCACCAACCATATTAACCGCAAAAATAGCTGTGAGGTACTGTGGCTTAGTCGACCAAAATGTGACCGTTAAGTATCGCAACATTGTCCCTAATCCTGCACCAATCGCAACAATTAGTAATGTCATGAACGCACCTCACTCACTTTACGACCAAACTTTTGACCAATTTTGAGCATAATCAAGCCACCACCCAATGTTAAGACAACATAGATAATGGCATTTGTCATGCTCGTTAAAGCCTGCTGGTTAACTTGCAAAATCATCGTACTAAAAGTTGTGAAACCTCCGATTACCCCTGTGCCAATAAAAGTTTGCCACGGTTGTAATCGGCTCTCACGATTCGCAAGATACGCGCCAAGTGATGCAAGCAAAAACGTTCCTATCCAATTAATCAGCATTGTCATCACTGGCATAGCACCAATGCTTGGCACTAATCCCAACAGATATCGTGCGCTACCACCAATGGCACCGCCAATACCAACTACTATTAATTCAGTTAAGAAGCCACTCTGTTTTTGCATATCCTCTATTTTAACAAATCGACTTTTGATAAGCCAGATATCTGTCTATCCCTTCCGACAAATGTTCTTCATCTATATTACACCAGTACGGCCTATTTACAAGCGATTAACACCTCTTCATACAGAACTGTTACTTTTTTGCGACCCGTTCCTCATTTCACGATTATCAAGGGACTCGTGTTAAAATAGTAATTGTAATATATTTAAGGAGATTATCATGAAAAAAAGCACCGTGTACGTCGTAATACTAGCATTAGTTTTGATGTTTGTCTCATTGATTAGTTGGATTATGAAGCAATCTACATTTGCTATTTTAGCTTCTAACTTAGGATTATTGATTTTAGCGATTTCATATATTTGGGACAATCGCAACAATATGCTTAAATAATGGTGAGGTCAGCCAATGATTGAAAAGAAACAAAAGATTGTCATTGTAGGTGGTACTGGTTTCGTTGGTCAGGGTTTAATTAAGTATTTGTCGTCCGACTTATTTGAGGTGCACAGCATTTCACGACACTCATTCAACGGTAAACCAGGCGATCAAACACAGTATCATGCAATTGATCTCAGTGAAAGCGAACAATTACGTCCTATTGTGAGCGATGCGGATTGGGTAATTGATGCTGTTGGTATTCTGTTACCCAACCCATTAAAGAATCAAACCTACCAAAACAGCAGTTATGAACCAGCTCATCAACTGATTCATTTATTAGCTCAGGAAGTCAAACCAAAGTTTCTTTTCATATCAGCAAACGCTGGACCCTTCTTTATGCGACCTTACTTAAAAGCCAAACTAGCCGTGGAGCGCGAAATGGCGCAAGTACTACCTGGTCGCGCTTTTGCAGTTTATCCGGGTATTATTTTTGATCCCGCGCGCCAAAGTTCATATTGGCCAGGTGTGGCCTTGACCCATTTGAAAAGTATCGCCTACTTCAATAAATTTCGACCGGTTGACAGAGCTGAATTTGCCAAAGAAGTGGCCGGCATTTTGACAGGCAAATCTAGCCCCTTGTTGCGTCGTACTGTGAATAAAATATAAGATTTTGTTAGTTTATACACAGTTCTTAACTAGATGTGCCACCACTGTTTGTATTATCACACAAAAGATTTAATAATTATCTTAACAATATGCTTGACAACTCATCAAATTCTTAGTATCCTTATTTCATAAACAACTCGGAGATAAATCATGCAAAAAGTTTCAGCACAATTTAGTAACGCTTGGTGGCGTCGGTAAATCAGCTTTTCGGTAACGGACAAGCTGAGACAATCAGTTTTGTCCATACCGACGACTTTTGCATTACTTTGAGTCTGTATGGCAATCAACACGCCATGCAGACTTTTCTTTTGACCTTGGAAAGCTTTGTGTGGCTTCCCAAGGTCATTTTTTATGAAGAGAACAGTTACGGAGATTATATTATGAACAAGCGTTTAGCAGCAGTCATTATCATCATTGTCGCATTTTTGGGTGTCGCATTTTTCCAAACATCCAAGCCTCAAACCGCCAAAAAGCAGTACATACCAACGGTCGGCATTCTACAACTAGTAACCCATCCGGCACTGGATCAAATCCACAAAGGTGTCGTCGCTGGTTTGGCTCATGAAGGCTACACCAAAGGCAAAATCAAAATTGATTATCAAAATGCGCAAGCAGATCAGTCTAATTTGAAGACCATGTCACAGAAATTTGCCAACGAAAATGCTGATTTAACCGTTGGTATTGCGTCTCCTGCTGCCTTATCTTTAGCTAAAACAGCTGACGGACAAACACCCGTTATTTTGGCCGGCATTACTGACCCTGTCGGAGGAGGCTTAGTAAAATCAACACAACGCCCAGGTAAAAATATTACTGGTACGTCAGGTGATTCACCTCTTCAACAGCATTTAGATGTGATTAAAGAAGTTGTCCCAGCTGCCAAAAAACTTGGCATTATCTATACAACTTCTGATCACGGTGGCGAATATAATGCCAAAAAAATGGCAACTTTAGCTAAGAGCCAAGGCTATGACGTCAAAATGTACACGATTGCCACAACCAACGATATGCAACAAATTGCTGAAACCATGGCAGGTCAAGTCGATGTTGTCTACGCCCCACAAGATAACGGTGTTGCTTCAGCCATGAAAACCCTAATTAATGTCACAAATCAAGAAAAAATTCCAGTCATCCCCGCAGTTGATACAATGGTTAAAGACGGTGGTTTAGCTACTATCTCAGTAAGCCAATATGACATCGGCTACCAAGCCGGTATCATGGCTGCTAAAGTCTTGAAAGGCAAAAACCCCGCCACATACCCTGTCAAAACCATCACTAAGGGGGTACCCGTTGTCAATGAAAAGCAAGCTAAATTATTAGGAGTCACACTACCGCAATCTCTCGTCAAAGATGCTGAAAGTAAAGGAGAAGTAATCAAATGAGTATTATCGTTTCAAGCATTGGTCAAGGACTACTTTGGGCCGTATTAGGGGTCGCGCTTTTTCTCACATTTCGTATCTTAAATTTTCCTGATATGACTGTTGAAGGCTCATTTCCATTGGGCGCAGCTACTGCTGTAGCTATGATTGCCCACGGCGTGAATCCCTATTTGGCAACCATCAGCGCTTTTATTGTTGGTGCAATTGCCGGTTTAATCACTGGTCTACTTTACACAAAAGGAAAAATTCCTATCTTGTTAGCTGGTATCTTGGTTATGACAGCCTCGTTATCCATCAATTTACGCATTATGGGGTCAGCTAATATTTCATTGCTCAACCAAAAGTCACTCTTTTCGGCCGCTTTCTTGCGGCACCTGCCTAAATATTTTGACTCTGTATTGGTTGGCTCTGTCATCATTGCAATTATCACCATCGCACTGATTTTCTTCCTCCAAACTGAACTCGGACAAGCTTTCATTGCCACTGGCGATAACCCTAATATGGCGCAATCAATTGGTATCAAAACTGATCGGATGACCATCATGGGACTGATGTTATCAAATGGTTTAATCGCTTTTGGCGGGGCTGTCATTGCTCAAAATAATGGCTACGCTGACATTAACATGGGCATTGGTATTATTGTTATTGCCCTAGCCTCAATCATTATTGGTGAAGTTGTCTTTGGCGAATTAACATTAAATGAACGACTTGTTGCCGTGATTGTTGGTTCGATTTTATATCGTTTGGTCTTGCTGGCTGTCTTGCAACTTGGCTTTAGCACTAACGATTTGAACTTAATTTCTGCCTTTGTATTGGCTTTGGCTATGATGTTGCCACAAATTCGCCACGCGCTGAAATTAGACACTATGCTTAAAAAAGGAGTTGCCCCTCATGACTGAACCTGTTTTTTCACTTAAAAATGTCGTTGTGACTGTCGGTGAGAATACCGAAATTCTCAAATCGCTTAACCTTGATATTTTTGACGGTGACTTCATTACTGTTTTGGGCACCAACGGCGCTGGAAAATCAACCCTTTTCAACGCGATTGCTGGTAATTTACCGATTAGTACGGGTCAAATTTTGCACCATAATCATAACATTGCCAACGAATCTGCCGTAACACGCACCAACTATATCGCTCGTGTTTTTCAAGATCCGAAGATGGGGACAGCGCCTCGAATGACTGTGGCCGAAAATTTATTGCTCGCTGAAAAACGAGGCGCTAAGCGTCGTTTGCGCAGTCGAGGCCTGACAAAAGAAAAGCTCAATGAGTACGCCACTATTACCAAAACCATGGGTAATAACTTAGATACACGTCTACAAACAGCCACCGGTGATTTATCTGGTGGTCAGCGACAGGCTTTAAGCTTCTTAATGGCAACGCGCGTCAAGCCAGAGCTACTCTTACTAGACGAACACACGGCAGCGCTCGATCCAAAAACATCAGAACAACTGATGTTAGCCACCAATCAGCAGGTCACGGAGAATCATTTAACTGCTTTGATGATTACTCATAATCTAGCAGATGCCTTAGAATATGGTAATCGCCTCATTATTTTAAATGCTGGTCAAATTGTCCTTGATGTTCGTGGTGAAGATAAAGATATGCTTACTGAAGAACAAATTCTAAAGTATTTTATTGCTTAACGCTTAAAATGTGATATTAGCAAGGAAATTCTAACTTATTAAGTGTATAATTTAATTCATATTTAATGAAAATGAATAGGTGGGGTTTTTATGCGTAAAGTAGGAATAGTTGGTATCGGTCATGTGGGCGCAACCGTCGCACATTTGATTGTGTCCCAAGGTTTAGCTGATGAACTAGTGCTGATTGATAAGAAACCAGAAAAAGTGGCCTCTGAAGCATTAGACTTCAGCGACGCCTCAAGTCTTTTGGATAAACACATTGATGTGCATGTTGGTGATTACCCTGATTTAGCAGATGCAGATGTTGTCATTAGCGCACTTGGTCACATTCATCTCATCAAACCAGATGGTGATCGCTTTGGTGAACTCAAAGCAAACTTGCCAATGGCCAAGCAGGTCGGTGCTGACTTGAAAGCAGTCGGCTTTAATGGTGTATTGTTAGCGATTAGTAATCCTGTTGATGTCATTACTGGTATCTACCAGCAAGCTACCGGCTTGCCAAGTGCACAAGTTATTGGGACAGGGACTTACCTTGACACAGCGCGACTCAAGCGCGTCTTTGGCGAAGCGCTAGGTGTCGACCCGCGTAGTGTCAACGGCTATGTATTAGGTGAACACGGTGCCTCCCAGTTTGCCGCTTGGTCAACAGTTAATGTTATGGGTCAAAATGCCCGTACGTGGGCAGCAGAAAAATCACTTGATTTGGATAAATTAGAAAATGACGCTCGCGTCGGTGGCTTCACTGTTCATTCTGGTAAAGGCTATACGAATTTTGCCATTGCCCACGCTGCTGTTTCATTGCTACAAATCATTTTGTCTGATGCACGAAAAGAAGCGATTGTTTCTCACTATAACGAGGATTTTGATGGCTATATTTCATCTCCAGCGATTATTGGTCGTGGCGGTGTTGTCGCTAACTTTGATTTGCCACTAACTCCCGAAGAACAAGACAAGTTGGCAGCCAGCGCGAAAGCTATTCAAACCAAAACCACAGATTATTCTTAAATCGTAAACCCTTCTCGCGAAGGGTTTTTTACATCAAAAAAACATGCCATTTTGACATGCTTTGAAGGGTATTAAGCTGCTTTAATATAATTAACACCATCTGCTTTTGGCGCTCGTGTCTTACCAAAGAAGAAGACAAGCACGACAATTGTCAGTACGTAAGGTGCAATTTGTAACCAGATTGATGGGACATTCTTCAATCCCGGCAATTGTGCACCCACAACTGCAAGTGACTGTGATAATCCGAAAAATAATGAAGCGCCCATGGCACCTAATGGATTCCATCGGCCAAATATCATGGCCGCCATAGCCACGAATCCTTGTCCCACGATAGTGCCGACACTGTAATTAAGTGAAATTGACTGAGCAACTACTGCACCACCAACACCACCTAAAACACCAGAAATCATCACACCAGAATATCGCAAGCGGGCAACATTTAGACCTAGCGTATCCGCTGCTTGTGGATTTTCACCAACTGAACGCAAGCGCAAGCCAAATTTTGTTTTGAAAATGATATACCATGATAGAACAGCCACGATAATTGCTAACCATGCCGGTGCTGATGTTTTCTCAAAAAAGATTGGTCCAATAAACGGGATTTTATCTAAAACAGGTACGTTAGCATAACCAAAGTCTTGCGAAATAGGTTCGGTTTGTCCTTTGCCATAGATGACTTTAATCAAAAAGACACCCAACGCTGGCGCCATCAAATTAATAACAGTACCAGAAATAATGTGATCAGCTCGCAAAGTGACCGTCGCCACTGCATGTAAGAGTGAAAAGACTAATCCAACAATCGCACCAGCAACCAGACCAAGCCAAGGGGTCAACGTGCCAAAAGTATTTGCAAACGTAAGATTGAACACAACGGACGCAAATGCACCCATACCCATGATACCTTCCAAACCAACGTTGACCACACCACTACGTTCCGAAAATGTGCCACCAATTGATGTAAATATCAGTGGTGCTGAATAAACCAATGTACTTGACACAACTAATGTAAGAATCGCTACTAATGACATGTTTATTCACCACCTTTCGCTTGTTTGCTAGCAACTTTGGCCGACTTTTTAGCAGCGTCTTGAGTTGCTGCCTTTTCATCCATAGCTTTAATGCGCTTTTGAATCAGACGGATTAAGTAGTTTGCGCCAACGAAGAAAATGATTGAGGCAATCACAATATCTACTAATTCAAATGGCACACCTGAACTCATTGGCATACCTAGGCCGCCAATTTTGAGCACTGAGAATAGCGCAGCAGCACCCAAGATACCCAAATATGAACCACCGCCCAACAATGCAACGGCCATACCATCAAATCCGATAGATGGTGAGCTATTTTGTGTGAAGAAGTTAAGATAGTTGCCAAGTCCCTCGATTGTACCTGCTAAACCAGCTAAACCACCAGAAATTGCCATCGCAACAACTGCTGTTCTTTTTGCCGAAACACCAGCATATTTAGCGGCGTCGGGGTTCAAGCCAACAGCGGTAATTTCAAAGCCTAATGTTGTCTTTTTCATGACAAACCAAACTACCACTATCATAATTAACGCGATAAAGATGCCCGTCGAAACGCTTGAACCTTGTGTCAAATCTGTCAGCCATTTTAATTGAAGTGAGGCATTATGCCCGACTTGTTTCGTCGTTTCAGCAGATTCTTTGATGCTTTTTGCCATCGTATTTTGCAAAATATTGTTACCCAAAAAGAGCAAAATATAGTTCATCATGATGGTGACAATCACTTCACTAGCACCAAACTGTGCGCGTAGCCAACCCGGAATTAATCCAGCAACGGCACCCAAAGCAGTACCTAAAATTAACGCACTGGGAATCATCACAAATGCTGGCATATCAGGGAAACTTAGCGCATACCATACAGCGCCTACCCAACCAGCTAATGCCTGCCCAGATAAGCCAATGTTGAAGAATCCCGCCGTTGATGCAACCGTGAATCCCAAGGCAGTCAATATCAACGGTGTCATTTGCGTCAGGACGCCACCAATGTCTTGCATTGACCCGAACGCCGAACTAATTAGCGCAATATAACCTGAAATAGGGTTATACCCGAACACTAACATAATGATAGCGCCGACAATCAACCCAAACAATACAGAAAACAGTGCAACTGAAAAATTATTTTTTTGCACCACCATTAGACTGTCACCTCTTCTTTCAACGCTTCACGCGCTGCTTCCAAACTCATGCCAGTCATCAACAAACCTAATTCTTGTTTATTTGTCTCCTTGGCGTCTACAATACCAACAATTTTACCAGCATTAATGACAGCAATCCGGTCTGACAAATTTAATATTTCATCTAATTCAAAACTCACTACCAGAACCGCTTTTCCAGCGGTACGTTGATCAATCAATCGCCGATGAATATATTCAATTGCACCAACATCCAAACCACGCGTCGGCTGAGCTGCGATAATCAAGTCATTGTCACGATCTAATTCTCGCGCGACAACAGCTTTTTGCTGATTACCACCTGACATTGAACCTGCTGTCACATGAATACTTGCTGCACGAACATCAAATTCTTTGACTAATTTGTTAGCCAACTTATCCATTTCTGCTGGCTGTAAGACACCAGATTTGGAAATTGGTTGCTTATAGTAAGTTTGTAATGACAAGTTTTCTGACAAGGTCATGTCAACTTCCATGCCAAAACGTAAACGGTCTTCCGGTATATGCCCAACGCCAGATTCCGTGATTTGACGTGGTTTTTTGTTCGTCACGTCCTTACCATTCAATGTGACATGGCCGGACTTAACCTTGGTTAACCCTGTAATCCCTTGAATTAGTTCAGTTTGACCATTACCATCAATACCGGCCAAACCAACAATTTCACCAGCTTTAACTTCAAGACTGAAATCTTTTACAGCGGCAACGCCACGTGCATCATCTACTTCAATATTGTCAATCGCCAACACTGTTTGTTTTGGGTGCGCAGGTTCTTTTTCCGTTTTGAAGCTCACTTCACGTCCAACCATCAAATCAGCTAATTGTTGTGATGAAACACCAGCAACTGGGAATGTCTTGATAGACTTACCAGCACGGATAACCGTTACGCGGTCAGCGGCAGCACGAATTTCATCCAGCTTATGGGTGATTAAAATAATTGACTTGCCTTCTTTGGCTAAATTGTGCATAATTGCAATCAATTCATCAATTTCTTGTGGTGTCAAAACCGCCGTAGGCTCATCAAAAATCAAAATATCAGCACCGCGATATAAGGTCTTTAAAATCTCAACACGCTGTTGTTGTCCCACAGATATGTCTGAGATTTTAGCCATTGGATTAACTGCCAAACCATATTGGTCTGACAAACTTTGGATTTTTTTAGCCGCCGTTTTGGTATCTAATGAGAGTCCTTTTGTAATTTCCGATCCTAAAACAATGTTCTCCGTCACTGTAAAAGCATCTATCAACATAAAATGTTGGTGAACCATACCAATACCTAACGAATCTGACTTTGAGGGTGAATCTACCACTACTGGTTGTCCATTAATTAAAATGTCCCCACTAGTTGGTTGCAACAACCCTGTTAAAATATTCATTAATGTCGATTTGCCGGCACCGTTCTCACCAAGTAACGCGTGAATTTCACCTTGTTGGACTTGTAAATTGATGTCATCATTGGCAGCAAAATCGCCAAACTTTTTGACGATGTGTCGCATTTCAATGACTGGTGTTGATTCGGTCATATATCATCCACTTCTTTCTATTCATTTGTAAAAATTCCGCGGACAAATGCTGTTCGCGGAAATTCCTTAAAGAATATTATACCATGTTCTATAAACACATATATTTCATTATTTTTACCTATTGCTAAACGCTTTTCAATCGTGAAAATGGCAATAAAGTGACTCAACATATTCCCCCATACCAACTAATAAACCCTCATCAACCTTATTAGATGCGTTATAATAAGAGCATGTCTAGAAAAATCGACCTGCCCTCCGCTGCGGAAATGCGGAAATTCCATGATTATTCACAGCGACGTTTTTTTTGGTCGCGTATTTCAATGCCGCAACGACTGTCGTTAGGTTTTTTAACCGTGATTACAGTTGGCGCACTATTATTGATGCTACCCATCAGTTATGTTGGTGGTCGTGATCATACATTTATGGATGCCTTATTCACTGCCACTTCTGCTGCATCTGTTACTGGTCTCACCGTTGTTGATACAGCAACCCATTGGACTACGTTCGGGCAAACCATTATCATGATTTTAATCGAAATTGGTGCTCTTGGATTTATGTCTTTTTCAGTATTGTTATTTACGGCCACTCGTCGGCAGATGGACTTGCGCAGTAAAATGATGGTGCAAGAGGTCTATAATTTACAAAGTCTATATGACACACGTGCCGTCTTTGGCTATGTGATTAAACTTTCGATTGCAATTCAATTCATTGGCACTATATTATTAGCACCCTTTTTTATTCATGATTTTGGTTGGGGCCGTGGTGCTTTTTATGCAATCTTCCATGCCATTTCTGCTTTTGGTAATTCAGGTTTTTCCATTTTGCCAAAAAACACTGCCGAGTATGTCAACCAACCCTTTGTGTTAGCGATTATTGCGGCCTTAGTCATTGCTGGTTCGTTAGGATTTTTGGTTTGGCGTGACGTGTTATTGTATCAAAAAACGCATCGTCTAACACTTCATTCAAAGTTAGCTTTGGTCATGACCGGCGCTTTAATCATTGGTGGTTGGCTTTTGTTCGAATTAACTGAACGCAACTTAGCGTTTGCCAGTGGCTTGTCACCCGTCATGCGTGTTTTTGATACGCTATTTATGTCTATTTCGTATCGTACCGCCGGATTTACACAGTTTGATGTCGGTGGTCTTGGGTCTGCCACTATTCTATTGACCATGATGTTAATGTATATTGGTGGTACGCCGGGCTCGACCGCCGGCGGTATTAAGACAACAACTCTTGGTGTCTTAATTTTACAAACGCATGCTGCTTTACGTGGCAAAAAAGATGTCACATTTGCTCATCGGCGCTTGACCCAAGAAAATATCATGCGAGCGTTGTTATTAGTTTGTGTGTCACTTGTTTTTCTTGGTATTCTGTCGTTTATGTTGATGCTCACTCAAAGTCATGCCGCCAACCACGGTCTGGAATATGTTATTTTTGAGGTGGTCAGTGCCTTTGCCACTGCTGGTTTGACACTTGGTCTCACGCCACATTTGACGACTTTTGGGCAATTGGTCATCATGTTAGCAATGTTCATTGGTCGTGTTGGTATTTATACCGTTATGTTTTCAATTTTGAATGTTCATGACGAAGCCGCACCGTATCGCTATCCCGAAGAATCAGTCATTATCGGATAAAAAATTTGAGGTAAATTATGAAACAAACTTACGCTATTATTGGACTTGGTCGATTCGGCGGTGCCCTCTTACAAACACTGATCGCTAACGGTCAGGATGTGATGGGTATTGATATTAATGAAGAAAATGTCAACGATTATCGTGATATTGCCACACAGGTAGTTGTCGCAGATGCACAAGAAGATGATGTCTTACGAAAGCTTGACATTGCAAGCTTTGATCACGTTATCATTGCCATTGGTCATAACATGCAAGCCAGCATTCTAGCTACCATCAACGCCAAAGATTTAGGCGCCAAAAATGTTATTGCTAAAGCGGAAAATCATACCCATTTGCGTGTGCTCACAAAAATAGGCGCTGATGTCGTTGTGCAACCGGAACGCGAGATGGGCGAACGAGTGGCACGCAAACTATTAGCGCCCAACATGTTAAACTTTATAGAGTTATCTGATGACTATTCAATGGCAGAAATACAAATTGTCAATCCTGCTTTTTACGGTCGTTCGATCAAAGACCTCAACATCCGCAAAAAATTTGGTCTGAATGTGATTGCCGTCAGGCATGCTAACGAAGTCATCGTTGCCCCAGAGGCAAGCTACACCCTTCAAGAAAAAGACATTGTATCAGTCGTTGATCCTAAAGATATGGTTGATGACTTCGACCAAATTACCAATCAACTTAATTAAATGCCCTCATCTAGCTGATTGATCTTATCAAACACGGCAAACAAATTATCCATTTCGGTTAAACGATACTTTTTAGAATTACGATCAAAAATAATTTCAGACTTAACTGGTTCACCAATTTGTAAGTCATGCAAAAAAGTCCGTATTTCTGAAATATCGCGTTGAACTGTCTTGCGCCCAACAAAAAACATGTCTTCGATTTCTTCTATTGAAAGCTCACGATGACTAATGAGTGATGAATATAAGCGTAAGATGCGTTGTTTGTCATTAAAAATTGTTTTCCGTGCTGCCATGATTTTCCCCGATTCAAAAACTAGTTTTATTGTATCAAATAAAACGTTTGTTCGCTATTCCAGTCTCATGACAAAAACAACCATTCCCATCTTAGATAAGCATGTTCCCTGCATTTTCAGGAGAAAGGACATATAATGTCTTTATTCGATATTTTCAAAAAAAAGCCCACTGAGAAAAAGCTTGATACAATATCTGAACCCGAACCACAAGCGCCTAAAACATGGCGCAATACTAGCGATGCCAATGAATTTTTTGAGGGTTATCAAGCAGCCATTAAGGCGCTTGAGTCCGAAGGTAAATCAGCATCAGCCGAAACGTTGCGCGCAGACAAAACCCAACTTCAACTGGATTTTATCGACCGCTTTGAAGTTGAAACACAACGTCAAATTACCAAAGTTACTGACATAGATGAACAGACTGATGCCATTATTAAAGCGATTGCAACCGTCCGCGCATATAACGCTGACATGCCAATCCAAGTTCGCACCCGTCTCGCACAAGCCAAAAAAAATTTGATTGGAGAAACAAAATGAAACTTAACGTTACATTAGAAAATCAATTATTACCCAATATTTATGCTAAATATGCCCCAGATAATTATCGTACCAATGGCATGCCTACTGTTAACTTTCCAGTCAATATTAGCGACATTCCCACGGGCACCGTATCATTATCAGTGAGTTTAATTGATTACGACGCTGTACCTGTAACTGGTTTCCCTTGGATTCACTGGTTAGCTGCTAACTTACCCGTTGCCAATATTCCAGAAAATTTGCGTGCAACCGGGACAGCTACTTTTGGTACAAATTCTACTTGGCACAATGTCCAAAAAATGGGTGAAACAGCTAATCCTGATATCAACCAAGCTTATATTGGCCCAATGCCACCCGACAAAACACACCAATATACGCTAACTGTGTTTGCCTTAGACACCAAATTAGATTTACAAGACGGATTCTTTCTGAATGAGCTGCGTAACAAAAGTCAAAACCACGTGCTTGCAACTGCAATTCTTGATTTACCCGCTCGCGCTTAACACTTCTTCGGAAGTGTTTTTTTTATGCAATAATTCAACGCTTATTCACCTTTATCATGCATATTTATTGAATTAAAATTCATTTTAATTTAATATTTAATCATTAAATGAGATAGGAGATTTGCAGTGACAATACAAAAAATCAAAGCGACAATTGTCGGCGTTACAGGATACGCCGGACTTGAATTGCTGCGTCTTCTTTATTCTCATCCCTTTATTGACGTTGCTATCATTACCAACACACAACCGGATGGTCATGACATCAGTGAACAATTCCCACATTTTTCTGGAATGTATAATTTGTCACCTGAAGCGTTTGACGCCTTGCATATTATGCAAAAAACTGACATTGTTTTTTTTGCAACATCCAGTGGTATCAGTAAGGATCTCGCGGAGCCCTTTATTCTTGCTAACTTTCCAGTGATTGATTTGTCTGGTGATTTCCGTCTCACTGCTGATGATTATCAAAAATGGTATCACAAAACGCCTGCAGAACCAGCATTGTTAGCAAAAAGTCAGTACAGTTTAGCTGATTTTTATGATAACGAAACGACAAGTTACATTGCCAATCCGGGTTGTTATGCAACAGCAACACTGTTAGCATTAGCACCACTAGCCCAACATCATTTACTCGATCAAAATAGTATCGTGATTGATGCCAAAAGTGGTTTGTCTGGGGCTGGCAAATCATTAACCACAGCCAGCCATTTTGTCAATGTCATCGATAATTTCACAATGTATAAACCAAATTCACATCAACACATTCCCGAAATCACCCAGCAGTTACATATTTGGCAACCAGATATTGCTCATATTCAGTTCACAACATCATTATTGCCAATTAATCGCGGTATTTTCGTCAGTGCTTATGTCAAATTAAAAGAACCTCGAACACCGCAGCAACTACAAGAACTATTTGAAAACACGTATGCTGACAAAACGTTTGTACGTGTCATGCCTAGCAATGAATTACCAAATATCAAGCAAGTTGTTGGCACTAATTTCGCGGATATCGGGTTAACTTACAACCCAGAGACACAATTTCTCACTATTGTTAGCGTCATTGACAACATGATCAAAGGCGCTGCCGGTCAAGCAATTCAAAATGCTAATCACTTTTTCGGTTTTACCGAATCAATCGGTCTAAATCTCATTGCACAATATGCTTAAGGACTACTTATGACAAAACTTCTCTCACAAATTCACACCATCACTGATGGCAATATTGCCACACCAAAAGGTTTTCATGCTGACGGTCAGCATGTTGGACTCAAACATAAATCAAAGGATCTTGGTTGGATTTATAGTGATGTACCTGCTAGTGTGGCTGGTGTTTTCACAACCAATCAAGTGCAAGCCGCACCGGTTCAGCTTGACAAAAACGTGATCCAAAACGGTCAAATACAAGCCATCGTTGTTAATTCTGGCAACGCTAATGCCGTAACTGGCGCCATTGGCTTGACTCACGCCAAAACGATGCAAGCCGTTACTGCTACGCAACTCAATATTTCACCAGAATTAGTAGCTGTTTCGTCAACGGGCGTGATTGGTCAGCCACTGCCTATCGACACTGTCACCGCCGGCATTGCAAAACTCAATATTGACGGTGATGCAGATAGCTTTGCCGAAGCAATTAAAACCACTGATACGGTCAAAAAAACCATCACAATTCAATCAGAAATTGCAGGGCATCAAGTGACTATGAGCGGTGTAGCCAAAGGCTCTGGCATGATCCACCCCAATATGGCGACAATGCTAGGTTTTATCACAACAGATGTCAGTATTACGCCTTCTCTTCTACAAACTGCATTGTCAGCTGACGTCGAAACTAGTTTTAATCAAATCACCATCGATGGTGATACATCAACTAACGATACGGTCCTTGTGATGGCTAATGGCGGCGCTCAAAATCCACCTATCACAACAGAAAATGATGATTTTTCCCAGTTCAAGATTATGCTTAACACTGTCACTACGGCACTGGCGATTGCCATTGCTAACGACGGCGAAGGTGCAACCAAACTGCTAACAGTCACCGTCAACCACGCACAGGATGGTCTTGGCGCACGCATGGTTGCCAAAAAAATCGTTGGCTCGTCCCTCGTCAAAACAGCTATGTTTGGTCAAGATCCTAACTGGGGACGTATCATCGCAGCAATTGGTGCTAGCGGTGTTAACATCAATCCCGATAGCATCGACATTGCTTTAAATGACATCACCGTAATGTCGGCTGGCGCTCCTATTGACTTTGACGCGCAACAAATGAGCGAGCAATTAGCACAACACGACATTGATATTACCATTGATCTACATGACGGCACTGCCACAGGTCAAGCTTGGGGCAGTGACCTCACATACGGTTACGTCAAAATAAACGCCTTATACACCACCTAACCCACCAAGTCATCACACATGGACGGAAAAAACTATGAAAAATATTCTGATTAAGATCGGCGGTAACGCTGCCAGCCAACTCACACCTGCTTTTTTTGAAACAATTAAGCATTGGCAAAAAAATAATTACAACATCACAATCGTTCATGGTGGCGGCGACAGTATTTCAACCCTGATGACCCAACTTAACGAACCTGTTGTCAAAATTGATGGTATTCGTCAAACAACACCAACTGGACTCGCTATCACGAAGATGGCATTATTAGGACAAGTTCAGCCAGATTTAGTTGAAGCATTCCGTCATCATGGTTTGAGCGCCATTGGTCTCAATGCCGAGAGCAATCAACTTTTGACTGGTCATTATATCAATCAGGAAGTTTTTGGTCTGGTAGGACAAATTGATCAAGTTAATACCCAACTAATTCAATCGCTTTGGCAGCAAAACTTGATTCCAATCATTGCACCACTAGCCATCACTAATCAAGGCCAGTGGCTTAATGTCAATGCCGATAGCGCCGCAACTACGGTTGCAAAGTTTTTGAAGTCTGATGAACTTTATTTGTTAACTGATGTGTCTGGCATTGAAGTCCACGGCAACATTTTGCAGCAACTCACACCACAACGTGCTATTGAATTACAGACTGAATCTGTCATTCATGGTGGCATGTTACCAAAAGTCAACAGCGCTTTTTCTGCCGTTAAAAACGGTGTTAACGCGGTTCATATAACTAATACAATCGCCAGTCATGGCACAACCATTTCAATGTGAGGCATCTCAATGACCCTTTTCCCAAATTACAAACGCGCGCCGATTACATTTGCCAAAATGTCCAATGCAACTTGGACTGATCAAACTGGCGCCGACTATATTGACCTATCCAGCGGTATTGGTGTCTATAATGTTGGTGCTAATAACCCGACTGTTGTTAATGCTTTAAAAACGCAAGCAGATCTTTTTTGGCATTTGCCTAATCTTTATGATAATCCACTACAAGAAACTGTCGCCAATAAACTCGGCGGTTCAGAGTATACTGTTTATTTTGCAAATTCCGGTGCTGAAACCAATGAAGCAGCCATCAAATTAGCCCGTTTGGTCACCAAGCGCCCAAACATCATCTCTTTTACTAATTCGTTTCATGGCCGAACTTATGCAGCCATGTCAGCAACTGGTCAAGACAGTATCCATCAAGGTTTGCCTATGCTGGACGGTTTTTTGTACGCCGAATTCAACAAAATTGAAAGCGTTAAGGCGTTGTTAAATGATGATGTGGCTGCCATTATGTTAGAACTGGTGCAAGGTGAAGGTGGCGTTGTTCCTGCCAATTCAAATTTTGTCAATGACCTTGTTGCTCTGGCACACGAACACCACACGTTGATCATTGTGGATGAAGTTCAAACAGGCATTGGGCGCACTGGGACTAAATTTGCGTATGAACAATTTGGGTTTACACCCGATATTGTAACTAGCGCTAAAGCTTTAGCAAATGGCATACCAGTGGGCGCAATGCTTGCCAAAAACCAATTTGCACCAGCCTTCAGCTATGGCACACACGGATCAACTTTTGGTGGTAACCCTTTGGTCATGGCTGCTGCCAGTGCCACACTTGATGAGCTCAACACAATTTTACCGACTATTTCTGATAAAATTGCCATTTTATGGAAGAATTTGGCTACTTTTTCTCAATTAGAGACTGTAAATGATGTCCGTGGCTTGGGTATGATGGCAGGAATCTCATTAAATGTACCTGTCGCAAAAGTTGTATCTGATTTACAGCAACAACATGTTTTGGCCCTCAGTGCCGGTCACAACACACTTCGGCTCCTACCTCCCTTGACCATTCCAACTGAACAATTGTTAATCGGTTTGGATATTATTAAAAATTCTCTTTCAAAATAATAAACGTTGACAAATATTTTTAATCTTGATATACTTTAATAGTTGATTATTCAACTAATTGCTCCATAGTTCAGCGGTAGAATAACGCACTGTTAATGCGCAGGTCCCTGGTTCGAATCCAGGTGGAGCAGTTTTATTATCAAATTAGTCAGTACATCGTTGACTATAATATCGTTCTCATAAAAAACTCGTGATATTAATATCACGAGTTTTTTATATGCAAAGTACTTAATCCTTTTGTTTTATCACCTCTGAAGGTTTCAAATCCAAAAACTCATATCCTGTTCCTGCAATAAATTTTGCAAATCCTAGATCATTGATTGCAGCAACAATCTCATACTCGTTTTTAAATGACGGTAGTCGTTTAATGTTTAGAGGATCCACCACTTTTAGGTTTTTCGGTGGATTCGTGACAAGTTGCCAAGCACCTAATGCACTCATAAAATTGAAATAATAATTATGACCACTTTTGTCTTCAATGATCAGCAAGGTTAAATACATCGGTCCTTCATTAGCGCCACCAGCCATAAAATTTTGATAATTAACCTTTTTAATTAAAACAGTAGCTTGTGACACATCTGCTATATCAATTGACAACTTTTCTTTATTTTTTTCATTCACTATTATTTTATCGGTCGTGATAGTTGCACTCATGAATCGATTAAAAATCTTTGAAAACGTACCATTATCAGGGTAAAACTGCCCATTGAGTTGCATCGCCCACAACTCAATAAAGTGATCATAAACCAACACCAGATTATCAGGAACTGACAAAATAGGCGGATTTTTCATTACTGTTTTTTGATCTTTCATTTGTGTTCTCCTTTAGCGTTAAACCGCCTAACTACACAATATGCACCTTATATAATTAAATATAACACTTTTGTGAATTTTTTATATTTAAATATCGATTATCACAGTCAACCAATAATAAAAAAAGAGAAATAATTCCAGCAAAGGATATACCTGTTATGTCTTATATTATTTATGTATTACTAACCAATGTTATAACTATCCTGTGGTTAGTAATCTTTATAGATGTGTACTCTCCTGGTCACTTGCACTCATATTCATTGCTATGGTATTAAGTTATAAGCGAAAAACTTTATAGTATTTTTCAAGGTAAAAAGCAAAACACACATTAAAAGAAGCGAACTTATCAGAATGTGCATGACCAAAGTAAAGCGATTGATTCTTTTAACAAAAAAATTAATCCAATGATTAATTTCTTAGGAGTGACTTTTTCAATTGAAAAATATCTTATTAACAATCATTCATTGATCAGTTACATACTTTTGAATTTCCTCTTTAGTCAAAACATGATTTTTTCCAGTCTCAAAGTTTCGAAATATCCAAACGCCATCTTCCTGCATTAAATACACTGGACTAGCATTTCGGCTAGCATCATTTCCCAATTCAGACGCTGTAACGGACGTAGACGCAGCAAAACTTTTACCAGATGTTTCTGGAACATTTTTTGGTCGCTTAGTTCCTTTTGGTCCAGGAATTGCCGCATTTTCACGAGATACCTTTTGGCTCATCTCTTGATCCATTTTCTGACTACTGATGGTATCTTGCCAAGATTTCAATGCCATAAAAATTAATATGCCAATTATTAATCCAGCAATGATAATATATCTCTTTTTGTAATTTTTCATAATTACGCCTCTCTCATTCTGACACCTTAATACTAATCATCTACTTCCCTATGGTTTATTTGGCTTGAGTATACTTTCTATAAAATAAAGAATATCATGATATTCTTTCGTATATCCAAATCGTTTAAATACCGCTAAATCATCAAGCATATCATCGTATATTTGTTGATCAAATCCTTGTTTTAAACTAAAAAGTTTTGAGTAGGTTAAGTAGTAGATTGTGTCGGTCAAGGTTCTAGTGTCTAGGGAGACAAATTTTTCAAAGGCTTGCAAGTACAATTGCGCATCCTGCATATTATTTCTGTCAAATGCTAGAACCGTGGCATTATGGGCGTACGCTATTTGCAAATAATGCTTTTGCACAGCGCTAAAAGGCAGTTTATCTAACGAACGGATCATTCTGTTATGGTAGCTCCGAATAAAAGTATCATCAAACAAAAACAAGACATCAAGATACATCAAAATGTCACTTAAAAACCACGTTTCAAACCCAAATAAATAATTCTGAATCTCATACGTTATTTCTTCGCGATTTTCTAACGGCAAATTATTAATTTTAGCATAGACCGCTTGAACGCGTAATGCGTTGATTTGGTGCTTTTTAATTTTCGTCTTGTCATATAAAAGCAACTCTTGATTGATTAGGGTTTGACTATTTTGTTCATTATAATAAGCTGCATACAACTTTTTTTGATAGTCCTGAGAATCAATCCAACCATCAGGATTGGCCAACATAAAAAATTCCGTCGGATGAATATCAAGTTTATCCAAAAAACGTAATAAAACATTGGCATCAATATTGCCAGATTTCTCCATTCGCGATAATGCTGCTTGTGATGTAATATTTTGGGCCAACTGCTGTTGACTCAATCTTCTAGAGACTCTGATTTTTTTCAACAATTGTCCTTGGTTCATACTCATCCCCACCCTCACAATAAATTTTATCCGATTTTGCATAAAATGTTGTGCGTTATTACTTAAAGCATATCATACACTTATACAGTTTATTTGCAAAAAGCACATGAAGAGAGGTATATCGTATGCACTTTTTAATGACTCTATTTTTCCCCTGGCTCCCCACTGGTGGTCTGTAATAAAAACTAAAAATATTAGTCTGCCGTTGAAAAAAATCTTGAATAATATGGCATGATGACAAACCATCAATTTGGATTGCCATTTTTTGTCGTGTTAAGTAACACCCGATTAACAAGGCTACGGCTCGTTCACAGGCTCGGGCATACTCACGAAAATCTATGAAGATTTTAACCTCGACACCGGAAAATATACAGTCAGACACAAAGACCCGCATTGGTGCTAAAAAATTGAAGCCGACAATAACGGCTAATAATCAGTTTGCACACTATTCACACCTATTTGATAAATACGATTAATTGGAGCAAGACCATTTATGATTGATAACCTCTATACATCCTTACCAATAACTTCTATCAAAGATAAAGTCACCATTTTTTTCGTCGACGCTTCAATGACTGACAAATTAGAAAGCCTGTATTTGCAATTTATGTCAGAACTACCGCGAGTTAATCCAACATACGCCACCTTTTTAAAGAAAAAATGGCATCAAATTGCCCTAGTTTTTTTAATGGAAACGGTGCTAGTCACCACTTTAATGATGTTTTGGTTAATCAATGGGCAACTAAAATTCAGCTTAATAATGTTATCAATGATGCTATACGGCGTTGTGATTTGCTTAGCGCTTTTCCGATTAAGGCAATACAGATTATTGAAGAAAGGTATTTTTTCTACCAGAAGTCAAGTGTTTCAATGCATTTAGCTTCTTTTTCTTATGATGCAATTGATAATAAAGTACTACTGAAATAAGCCGATGTCTTCACATTGGTTTTGCAAAATGTTAGGCTTATA
>NZ_VJYC01000011.1:0-61625 GCF_030400235.1 Leuconostoc sp. UCMA20149 | reverse complement strand
CAGAAACGACACAAAATACCGATAACACAACCAATAATTCAAATGGTTGCGCTACTAATGTTGCGCAAGGTATGGGAACGAGTGGTGCGCCAGTTAAAGAAATTCCTAGTGCTTATAAAAGCAAAATTAAGGACACGAACTTCACAGCCACGTCATCATCAAACACTTATCCATTCGGACAATGTACTTGGTACACCTATAATCGTATGCAAGAATTAGGGACACCAGTTGAGAATGGTTTAGGTAATGGTGCTGATTGGGGTAAGAACGCTAAAGCTAAAGGGTATAAAACTGATAGTCAGCCACATGTTGGTTGGGCGGTTAGTTTCTCACAAGGTGCAGACGGTGCTGACCCGACTTATGGACACGTAGCGGTAGTTGAAGCGATCAGTGATGACAAAATACATTTCTTAGTTAGTGAATGTAATGTTGTGGCATCTGGAACAGGTACAGTCAGTTTCCGTGAATTAACGGCAGGTCAAGGCGTAACCTTTATTCAAGGTAAATAATCGAAAGGAGAAAGTATGAAAAATAGCCGTTTAATCATCTTTGCTAGTCTAGTGTTGGCTGGCATTTTATTAGTCCAGTTCAATCAAATACCAAACTTGGATAAACAATTAGGACAAGCTAAGGCTGATTTAAAACAGGCAAAGGCAAATCAAGTCAAATCACAGACGATTGTTTCAAGTCCAAAGTCACAACAATCAACAGTGAGTGATAGCACTAATCAAGTTACTAATTTTGTTAAAACCTTTAGTAATCAACCAACGTCAACTTATCCTGATACTTTGAAAGGGTTGGCTTCACAAAAAGTGATTAACGAAATCACGCAAACTTTTGCGCCTAGTGTGACGTTCAGTGACAAGGCACATTATGATGTGCCACTTGTAGGGCTTAAAAACGCTTGGGGGGCTGATTTAGAATATCTAGTTATTGCTAAGAGTGATGTACAAAGTGTGGCTTACACAATCACTTATGATACTGATGAAAAACAAGTCACCGATATGTCACGTCTAACCTTGAAAGGAGCATTCGATAATGAGAAATAAAATCTTACTTAGCATTATGGGTTTGCTTTTGGTTGCTCTTGGCATCATGATGTCAATTACTAATGGTAAAAGAGTACAAATTGAACAAGTTAGAAAGGAAGTGGCACAAGTGATTAAGAAACAAAAGCATGTGACCACACAAATTGATAATTTGCAAACAACCTATAATGCTAATGATGCAAAAGCAAAAAGTAAGTTGTTAGAATTTGCAAAGGCTTATTATACTTTTAGTAGCCAATCAGATTATGACAAGCGTTTTAATCAAGTATCAGACATTCTAAATATATCAAGTGACCAAAAAAATCAATTATTTGATAGCGGACTAGATGCCACAGGTGGGTCACGTATTGATAATTTAGGTCTAACTAGTCAATACCAGACAGCCACAGGGTACACCAGTGATTTGGATAATCAAACAATCGAAAGTTTAGCGACTGTCGTTGTCAAAACAAGTGGTACAGCGCAAAAGGCAGTCAATCAAACCGTACTATTACATGGCTGGTTTGATATAAAAAGTCAAAAACTAACATCAATTAAAATCAATCAAATACAGTAAGGAGTATGAATGATGAAGCATTATATTAAAGGGGGTAATAACACTAAGAAAGAGACTAAAAAGAAATTACCCAAACCAATTTTAATTATTGTCAATAAATTATTACCAGTCATTGTGTTGCTAGTGGCTGGTTTTTTCTTTATTCCATACGCATCAATGAATTTTCAAAATAATGATGTCAAGGGACTGAATACAAATGCAGAAGCCGTAATGTTTTACAGCTCAACTTGTTCACATTGTCAAAAGGTCTATCCCAAAATATTCTGGCACAATGTTTTGAACTTTAACAATGACGATAAGCAAATTCAAACAATCAATGTGCAAAACCCTAATAACAAGCATTACATTAGTGATTTTGCTGTTCAAGAAACACCAACGTTTATGAAACCTAACAACCCAGACATGAAATTAGTCTCAACTGATGTCAAGCAAATTAACAGTTTTGCCGAGACCGGGGCAAATGATCAATGACAAATATTAAAAGGAAGGTGGGTATTTAATTTATGGCAAAAAAAGCAACGGTTAAATATGAAAACCCTGTTGTGCAGTATCGAGATAATTTATTGCTGACAACGATTGGTGATGTATGGGCTTACTACAAGATTAAGCCTTTTCAAATCAATGTCGCCAATGTTGAAGATAAACGCAAATACAAAAATAGTTTTATTGATGTGTTTGAGCGTTTACAAAAATATGATGATGTTGATTTAAAACTCATTCCTAAAGATATGGACTTAGCTGGTCGTATTCAAGGCACGAGTGATGATTGGGCTGATGACTTGCGAGAAGTTGCCGAGTATTATATCGCTCAAGAAGAAGTCAATTTATTGGAGAGTGAGTTCAACCCAGCAATCATTGATGAATTTTATATCGGTGTCAAGCTCAAAAATATCAACGTTGGCGATGACTTGAAAGACAAGGTTAGTTTTGTGACTGATTTAGTCATGAAGCGTATTGCAGAAACATTTAGGTATCAGGTCAAATTTGATGATAGTTTCTTTGAACGTTTTAATACCATGAATGAAGATGTATTAAGCATTTTGAAATCAATTGATGCCGAGAAAATGGACGAAGATAGATTAGTCGCCATGCTTGGCTTGCCTTATCATCACGAAAAGGAAAAATCACTTATGGCAATGCGTGATACGGTCTTTGATTTATCCAAAACAGGCTTTATTAAACGAATTACAGATGAAAAAGAAGATTACTTTACGCATTTAGTTATGAATATGCCAGATAAAATGCAGTTTCTTTCTGTGTTACCAGAAATTCAATCATATAAATTTCCAGTGGAAGTGCATATCAAAATCAACTTTCCACAAAGAGACGGTTGGCGTGGTTTAAAACAACAAACCAAATCATCAAAGGGTAAATATCGTGATGAATTACGAGATGCCTTTAACACTGATGAAGATAGTTCTAAACGTAGTGAATTGAATTATAAATTGGCGAAGAATTTGGTCAATGTTCTTGATGATAAAAATGGCTTTTTACAATGGTCTGTTATTTTGGTTGTGCGTGATGAGAACGTCAAAGAGCTAAAAAAGAAAGTCAATAAACTTAAAACACGTTTAAAGACTTTTGAGCGGGATATTGAATTATACCAACCAAGTTTCAATCAAGAACAATTGTTGTATCAAACATTGCCAGCAGTTAATCTAGGGATCTTCAAACAATGGCGACAATACACGACTGTACCAGCCTTAGCCGAGTTGATGTTTGGCACCAGTCAGGCTTTAGGGTCACACACAGGTTTCTATGTTGGTCGTGTTTTGAGTTTAGATAAGTTTGAGACTATCCAACAAGCCGTGGCATCATCTCGTTTGTTGCTTTTGTTAAACCTTGTTATCACTAACAAAGGCATCAGGGGTGCTAAAACAGACAGTCCCCACCTTGCATTATCAGGCGATACCGGACAAGGAAAGTCATTTTTGTTTAAGCTATTGCTTTTACATATGGCAATGTTTAACGTCAAGATTTTATATATTGATCCCAAACAAGAAATACACCGTTGGTTTATGCGAGCATTGGAAACTGAAAAAAACCCTTACTTCCGTAAATTGATTGGCTCGTTTCATTTTGTGACATTGAATGCCAATGACAGAAATAATTTAGGGGTGCTTGACCCGATTTTAACTTTGAATGAACAAAGTACCGAAGATGATATCCCTGATGTGTTGACGTTGGTTAAAGAGATGTTAGTACAAATCAGACCTATTTCACAAGATATTCAATTAGAGACGGCACTTAATCGTTCCATTAGTAAAGTCTGTGCAATGCGTATTCAAGGCGAAAGGGTTGGCACTTTAACCGTTTTTGATGAATTAGCTAAAGGTTCGCAAGCAGAAAAAGATTTATCTGATTTCTACCAAAGTATTGTCCCAAAAACGATGTTACGTTTAGCCTTTAGTGACGGTTCAACGGACAGCTTGCAGTTTAATGACCAACGTACAATTTTAGAAGTTACTGGACTGCAATTACCCAATGCTAAGCAAGATAGCCGTACTTATACCGAAACACAAAAGTATTCAATGGCTTTGATGTTAGCCTTGGGTAAATATTTAGAAAAGTTTGGTCGTGCCAATCCAGATGAGTTTAGTTTGGAAATGATTGATGAAGCTTGGATATTTACGACTTCACAGGCAGGTAAAAATGTGTTTGATAGTATCAAGCGGTTAGGGCGTTCTGAAAACAATGCTGTGTTTTATGCCACACAACGTGTCAAAGATAGTGATGATGAAGAAAGTATCGGACAATATGGTCAATTGTTTGCGTTTGATAGTTCTGATGACCGTGAAAATATTTTGAAACAGTTCAATTTACCTGTGACGAAAGCTAATATCGAAATGTTAGCTAACCTGAAAAAAGGTCAATGTTTGTTTAGAGACATTTATGGGCGAGTGGGTAAAGTGGTTATTCACTCATTGTTTGATGAATGGACGGCTGCCTTAAAGACGGTTAACTCAAATGAGAGTGCCAAGTTAGAAGAAAAGTATGCTTAGAAAGTAGGACAGTATGGGAAATGTAATTTTATTTTTAATCTTTGGTTTTGGCATTGCCTTTTTGTATGTACGCCACAATCGAGATTTTGAAGCGTTAGATGATTTGGGTAAGGCGATTTATAAGACCAAAGACTTAGGGTTTACGATGTCACAAGCTAGTGATTTGTCAAAAGATATTCAAGACAAAACTGGTGTGATTACTGGTAACATAGTGACATCTTTTGATAAAAAGCAACTTACTCTAAAAATTGAAGCTAGTGATTATACAATCACAGTTATTTTGGATAAAAAGCGAAATGTGGTGCGCTTTGATGTCACTAATCGGGGTAAGGTTGATGATTAAGGTGCTTGCTGGTTTAGTAGTTTCTGCTATTTTAGTTATTTATGTTTTTGTTTCTGATTACTTTAAAAAGCAATATAGACAACAATATTCTTTGTTGTGTAGACGACTTGTGAGGGAACTACCCAGAGAAGTCAGGTTAGAAGTGATTGAGAAGTTAGATAAGGATATTAGAAAATGGCTTGATGTTAGTGGACCATTTGCAGTTTATTTTGATAAGCATGGTCCTTTAGTGATTGATGTTCAAAGTGGTAGATATGTAATTATACTGTCTGATGATTTTGAGTTAATAAGAGTTGATAAAAAAATATGATTTTTGGAGATGTGATGACTAAAGTTAATATTAAAATGGCAGATTTACAGCCTATGTCGCTAGGTTATGAAGAGGGAGAATATGTGACAAGGGAAGTTTTACAAAGAGCAGAGAAAGCCTATCAGTATTTTCATAATAAGTATTTAGAATTAGTGGCATCAGGGGTTGAGCCAGAATTGCGAGATCTTCTGATTGGTCATGATGCCTCTTTGGAAGACTTTGTTGGAAGAGTAAGACAGGTAGTTAAGTCAGGCTATTATTATGACACTATGGGTGTGTTTGGTGTTTATTTAGAATATAACGATACCTATGCTGAATTAAGAGATTACTTGAATAGTCGGGGGTAAATATATGTCTAGTGCTTTTAAAAAATATCGTATGACACGAAAAAATGTGTTGTTATTGGCACAAGCAATTATCAATGTTCATGGCAAAATTTCTTGGCAAGATTATGCGAGTGATAGCCCTTATCCAGACCAGCACAGTCTTACCTTGAATGAAATTAAGGGCAGTCCTGAAAAGTTAGAACGCTTTAGAAATGAATTTGCACATCAAATGTATAGTAATGTTATCAATGATGAGATGCAAAGATTGGAGAGTGAACGGTAATGTTTGGTTTAACAGTTAATGAGTTTGGCAAATTATATTTCCCCAAGTATCGAGAAACTGGTGTTATTACTCATGCTGATGTAAAAGATGCTAAGCGTTGTTCTGATGAATTTCATGATTTTTTAGTGAATAGTGTTTTTTACTCTAGTGTATCTTGTTTTAGAGTTTATGATAATTATTTATTTACCTTTTACAAACAAGCTGAAAGATGTTTGAAGTCGGGTAAGACACATTTTTCAAACATTGAAATTGAGTTTAGTTTAATGGTTGGTGCTTGTTTAACGTGTCGTAACTTTCTATCGGGGAATTGATAAGGTGGTGTGATGTTTAAGACAATTAAATACAGTGATCAGTATTTAGCAAAGACTTTGTTTAAGAAGACTTTGCTTTTTATTTTGTTATTAATAACGATTTGTTTTGGTTTTTGGTATTTGAATATTTTTCAATCGTTGATGCAAGGACAATATAGTTGGTGGTATTTGTCACCAATTGTTTTAAGTATTTTGTTGACTGGTTTGGTTGGCTGGGGCGTGTTTTGGTTTTACAAGAATTATGCACCAGAACATTCCGACTTTTTTTCGAAGTACCTGAAAACAGTTGAATTGCGCCAGATGATAAGCTTGTTGATTGTTTCCAAAGGGTTCTTTGATACTGCTAGTGATGAGAATGGCACGTTCATAGCTTATTTTCCAAAATTGAAATTAAAGGTACTACACAAAACAGGTCAACTGATTTTACAAGAGCCAGTAGACGGCCAGAAATATATGGAAAGTTTTTCTAAAAATGAGTTTGACAATGTGGTTGAAACGGCATTATTGGCTGATAGGCAGACAACTGAATTTAGTAAGAATAAAATGGTTAGTACCTTTGCTTTTGACCCAATTAAATTTAGACGACAGTTAAAAGAATTAAAACCTAAAAAAGGGTTATTGCAGATTTCAAAGGGCATTGATTGGAAGTATGACACTTTCTACAATGCTTTAATATCAGGTAACGTGGGTACTGGTAAGTCGTATACTATGTTTGCAATTATCGGGCAGTTGTTACAGGTCACAAAGTTTGTTGATATTATTGACCCAAAACGGTCTGATTTGGCTAGTTTGAAATATGTTGATGAATTAAAAGGGCGTGTTCATAGTACGGCATCTGAAATTAATAATGCTGTGATTAAGTATTATCAGTTAATGATGAAGCGTGCAGAACGTATGGAAGAATTAAAGGCATCAGGTCAGATTGGTACTTATAAAGACTTCGGTTTTGAGCCTTGCTTTTTAATTTTTGATGAGTTTGGGGCGTTTGTTGAAATGAATGATAGATTAGCTTATGATGACCCAATCAAATCAAGCTATGACACAGCAATGTCTAATTTGAATGAGATAGCGATGTTAGGACGTGAACTTGGTTTTTATATTTTGATTGGTATGCAGAGACCTGATGCCGGTTCTTTGCCAATGGCAGTGCGTAACCAACTGAATATGCGTATTAACATGGGTGTGCCAACACCAGAAATTGAAAAAATGGTGTTCCCTGATAATGAAAAACAGTTGCGCCCTTTGTCATCACATTTGAAAGGGTGGGGCTTTATTAAGATTGGGGATAGTCAAGTTAGGTCTTTTTTTGCACCAGAAGTACCAAAAGATTTTAATTTACATGAATATATGCGTGAAAATATCGCAATTAGAGAAAGGACTGTTGCATAATGCAAAGTGAAAAAATAAAGCAGTTAAAAATTGAAAAAGTGATCCCTAGTGAGAATGTAATCTGTTTAGATTTAACACATAAGTGGCACTTTAGAGAAGTACCTAATGCGCTAATAGCAGGTAATGTTGGTACTGGTAAGTCAGTTTTGTTGATTGCTATGATTGGTCAATTAGTTTCACAAAAATATGATGTGACAATTGTTGATGCCAAAGATGTTTATTTGTCTCGATTAAAACAAGTATCTCAACTATCAGCTAAAGTATTTAGTGAATTTACAGGGACAGTTGATGCAATTAGTGGTTTTTATGACCTGATGATTAGAACTAGGGACAAGCACTTAAATTCTATCCCAGAGCCACATTTTTTGGTTATTGACGAGTTAGGTTATTTTGTACAACTTGGCGATAAACTTGGTTTTGCAGATGAACAACGTTTATTGTATGAACAAGCCATGTCACAATTGAAAGAAATTAGTGTCATGGGACGTGAGTTAGGTTTTTATCTGATTATTAGTAGTGTTTTGCCTAATGCAGAATTTTTACCATTGGTGTTGAGAAATCAATTAACATTGCGTATTGTTATGGGTCAGCCTTCATCAATTCTTACTGGAATAATGTTTGATAACTCCAGTCTTAATTTGGTTCGCCCTTTGTCAATTACTAATAATGGCTTGGGTTTTGTTAAAAATGTTTATGGTTATAGTGGTGTTAGTCCATTTATTGCGCCAGAAATTACATCAGAATTTGATTTGGTAGAGTATGTTGAAAATAGCATACGTTTAAGTGAGGGAAAGTAAACTTATGGCAGATGATATTATGGCAATTGAGCGGACTAGGTTAAGTCTAGTTAATGGTTCAAGGAATATGGCGTTGATGTTGGATAAGTTGCGTGCGATTGATGCCAATGAAATGGCTAACATTAGAAATATTGTTAAAAATATTGATGTTGAGAGTGGCGCAATTAAAACTGAAAAAGCGTTACGGCTTATTGAGGAAATAAGAGATGTTGATGTGTTTAACTTTACACAGGATATTGTCGATTTGATGAAGAATATTGAAAGTTCGCAGGAACAATTAGATGTTTATATCAAGGTATTTAGAAAATTGGTCTAATGTAACACTGTTTGTGAATTTTTATGAAATGGTTAGTTTGTGAAATGTAAGAATAGCGTTTGTTGATGTTTGTGAATTTTAAGATTTCACAAGCATTTTTTAGTACTTTAAAACGTTGATATAGCGTTACTTTGTATAGGCATCATTATGTCAACTTTGATTGGTCTAGTAGAAATAGGAGTGAAAATGATGAAATACCACGCAAGAAGTCCAACACTTAACATCTGTGTTTGGCTTTGTTGTTAATTAAATATTTGTAGTTTAAAAAAGAAAAGTAGGTAAAAATTATGGCTTTAGAAGTTAAAAAAATTCAATCTTTGTCCGCTCAAGCAATTGAAGATTTGAAGGCAATTGAAAAGATAGGTGGACTTGAACACCTTGCTCAACTAAGTGATGAACTTAAAAAGGCAATGGCAGATGAAGAACAGTTACGTGCTGTTAGTCCAATGCTCCCACCTTACTTTGCTGAACTACGCAAAAACTTAGGTTTCTTGCTTGGTACGGCTAAGTCATTGCAGACACACGGTGTCAATCGTACAAAGGACATTGAGGGTCTTTTGGATCAATTGTCACATATCAAGTAAGAACCTATTGTTAAAGCTCTAGTCTTTTCAGGCAAATGTCCTGTGAGAGACCGGGGCTTTATGTACATAGTGACTTTGGTTTTGGCGTGGCTCGTAGCGACCAGCGAAGAGACAGTGCCACGCCTTGCCCCAACGCGAAGCGTTAAGGGGGCAAGGTGCGTGGTCGCGGTTAAGCACACACGACCAGTGTGTGTCAGCGACTGGCACATGCGCCAAAAATAAAGTCACCAAAAAGGCTTTAACCCCCAGTTACTAACAGGGGGGTTAAACCGGTAAAAACGCTGAAAGCGTCAACCCAATATGGGGAACAAATGCCGGTATGAAGCCATTTAGATTGAAAAACAAAAATGTCCCTTTGAAAGTACCAAATGGGACATTTTGAGAAAGGAAAGCCGACATGATAACGATTAACAATGAGCCAACATCTTATACACCTATATTTCTAGGCACAACACAACATAGTTTACGGTTATCGTTGGAAATGCTTATCATGGTCGGTATGAAATTAAATGATGAAATTATTGAGACTTATAACGTGACCGTATCAGCTATCGAATTGGGACAATTACCTAACATCGGTAGTGAGATTGCGATTGATGAAATCATTGGTAGTAAGTTATCAGGTTTTAAAGCAAACATTAAGCAGTCTGATGCAAAGATACAAAATACTGTCTCGACTGAACTAAAAAATTTAATTGAATTAAAGAATGTTGGTCAATACCAACTGTTGAAAGGACAAAATAATATGACACAAGAATTAAACGTACCAGAACTATCAAACAATAATTTAATATTGATGCGACAGCTACTTGGCGTTACACAACAAGAATTAGCAATTGCTATGGATATGAGTAGAAAAACAGTTAATCGTTTTGAGATTGGTGAGCAAAAAATATCAGATAAATTTGTTAACAAACTCATCTCGGTATACCCAGAATTATCTGAAGCTATCGAAGTGCAATTTGATTGGGTTTCACTGACATTCCCAGATTTAACTTCAAAACAAGTAATCGCTGATGTGTTGAGATTGCAGGAAAATCTGTTTTTAGAACGTCCTACGTCTCAAAACTTTTATACTCGCGAAATGGCATTTGCTGGCGAAAAGAATATCTACATACAAGACTTTGCACCAATTAAAAACCCAGAAACACAAGCGATTGAGCAAAAGTTTGGGACAACGCTTTATTTAACTGGTAAAGGCACACGGTTGTTTGAAAAAGCACTACTTGAACAAAGCATGAACTGGCGTAACTTCTTTGAGAAAGCACGACAGTATCGGGGGCATTTAACACGCTTAGATATTGCGATAAATGATAAATGGGGTTTGTTAAACATGAATGACTTTGTTAAAGCTGTACAAGAAAAACGTTTTTGGAGCAAATCAAAGTCTTATGCGGTTCATGGTAACGTTGATGACGGTTGGACGGTTGATTTTGGTAAGTCTCCCTTTGTTATCCGTGCCTATGATAAGCACAAAGAACAAGCTAATAAAGGTTATGACACTGATGTAAAAACTCGTGTGGAATTAGAATTGCATCAAGATAAAGCAGAGTATGTCCTTGATGAGTGGCTTAATCACGATAAAAAATTGGTGGATATAACCTTTGATATTTTGTACACCTATCTATGGTTTACTAATGAGCCGATTGATGCGCAAAAGCTAAAGTCAGATAAAGTGCGTGAAGTGATTGAGCAAACAGTTGAGCCAATGCCTGCTTGGTCATTGCTGACAGCTTTAGGTAATCGAATGAAATTTGTTAGGCAACCAAAAAAGCAAAGTGTGGAACGCATTGAAAAATGGGTCTTACAGTCGGTTGTTCCTAGTCTAGCAGTGTTAAAGAAAACAGGGCACTGGCATGAAATTATTGAAGCGATCAATAGTGTTGAGTTATCGGCTGAACATCAAAAGCTTGTAGAAGCTAATTTGGTTAACGCTATCACACAAGCAAATAGTGTTTTGTATCAAGGAAATATCAATTTTGACAAAGAAAAGGAAAAGTATGATGAAGAAACAGCAGAATTTGAGAAAAAAGCCAACCTACCATTCTAAGCGTTTTTGGGATACAGTTGGTCGGGGACTTAATTGGTTTGACGGTCTAGTAACTTGGGTATGTAAGCCTTATTTAATTTGGTTAGGTTTGGAATGCTTTATATTTCTAGTTTTGATGTTATCAGAATCTATGGATAAATCATTCAATCGTTCATTAGTTCGTGAAGCACCAAATACGTTTGCGCATCTTCCAGCAAATTATATGGCATCATGGCTCAATATGATGAATATATTGATGTTGTCATTATTGATACTACCGTTAATACCAGTATTCATTAGTAATGTTTGGTATCTATTCAAATATCTAAGAAAGGGGCATGACAATGTATAAAGCAGTTGGTTGGCATTCACAAAATGAGTATATGGCTGGCAATAGTCTTGCTGATGTGATGCGTAAATTACAAAAAGAGTACCCAGCACCTAGACGGACTTCTAGGGGTATGAGTACCCAACAAATTTATAGTGAACCATTACGAATTATTGATGAAACTGGCAAAGATAAACAGTATTTACCCTAAAAAAAAATTAGAGTGTTTAACTATTGACTAAGGGAACAGCCGTTCGTATAATGGTTATAGTAAATAAAAACGACTGGAGCTGTGAGCTATGAACCAAATTGATGCTGTCATTGGGGATATTAAAGAAATGTTTGCTAAGCAACCTAACACAATATATGAAGTGAGAGTTGTAGACCAGATTTACTCAAAAAAGGTCAATATATTTTTTGAATGGTATAAGATTGGCAAGGCTACAAGGTCGCAACAAATAGCGCAATTTGATAGTACCTACACAGAAAGAATACCAGAAATCATCAAAAAAATTCGTAAAGAAACAGGTTTGACGGTTCGTACAAATATATATGATTAGTCACAAAATGAGTTAGTGCTTAACAGTTACTAGCTCTTTTTTTGCATTTAAAAATGAAAGGAATAAATAAAATGCCTACAAAGATATGGTTAAAGCCAGAACAATTAGAGCTGTATATTAAGCAGTTAGAGCGGTTTAGAGACTTATACAGTCAACTAGACCAAACATTAGAAAGTGATAGACAAGGTTTTCAATTTAAAGCTGGTGCGCCGAATTTTCAAACAACGTTGAGTGTATCAATGCAATTACAAGATAAAATTAGACAAGCACAATCTCAAACATACGGAGATGTGCTTTTTTTTAACAAAGAATTAGCATCTAGGGTACAAGATTTGGTTTCTAAGTCAATTGAGCTAACCTTTGCTTATCGTGATTTAGATTTGCTGATTAAGGGAACAGATCGTAACACTGAAAGTGGTTTGAATAAGATTGAGGAACAATTATATCAAGCTAAAAAGCAACTAAGAGAAAGGGCAATGTGATGATTAACAAAACAATTGACAATTTAAGGTATTGCATTATCAATCGTTATGTTGGTTGTCTTCGTGATATAGAAGTAGATAGTCGGCTACGTGAGAGATTAACATGGTCTGATAATAACAAAATTATAGGGCAGATAGCTTACAGCATTCATAATATTGTTGATTTAACTGATGAAGCATTTAGTGCTTTTGATGATGTGAATACTTATGAAGCCTATATTTTGAGAGAATTGGCAGACCATGCTAGAAACTTGGAAAATAATTTATTACCAGAACTAGAACGTATGCGATTAGACACACGTTGGTTTGTTGAGTATCAAGAAGAACTATCAGATATTGAAAAAGTCCTAAATGATTTCAGTGTAGCATAAAAAAGCTATGATTATTATTTTGTTATTCAGTACGTGTAAAAACAGAATAATAGGCATAAATGAGAAAGTGATAAACTTTATTATAGGCATTTGATGCCTGACTATGATAATAAGGAGTGTTTTTTATGAGTGATGAAACACCAAAAAAACGAAAGCGTCAACCACATATAAATGAAAATCAACGTCATATGATTGAGTATTTGTGGAATATTGAGAAAATGACACAGGCAGATATAGCTAGGCGTTTGGGCTATACACCGTCATCAATACTGCGTGAATTGCACCGTGGGAACACGCTCGATTTTTCACATTTAGATAGACGAACATTGTTGAATATGGATATACACGCACGCATCAAGTATTCGGCACAACGTGGTCAATATCTAGCTTTAAAAAAGCGTAGTAAAATGGGTACTGGTTCAAGATTGACACCTGAATTAAAAGAAATTATTGAGACATGGGTTAATGTTGAACATTGGACACCTGAACAAATCGCTGGTAATGTACAAGACGTTGATGTGTCGGCATCTGTGATTAGATTATGGGCTAGAAAAGGTTTGATTGATATTCGTAAACACAAGTATCATCGACAAAATGGGACACCAAAAGAAAGAGCTGTTGCGCAAACAAGACGTGCTAAGGAACGTGAAATTGCTAGGCTTCGTGAGCAACTAAAAAATGACGGAGAATTAGTCCGCCATTCGATATTTGATCGCTCACAAGTTGTTGAAAGTCGTAAACAGTTCGGTCATTGGGAAATTGATTTAGTTCTGCCTGCTAAAATGAATAATCAACGGTATCAAGATACTACGGCAATTATGACATTTACTGAACGCAAAACACGATTTACAGCGCTGGTACTGGTTCGTAGTAAGAAATCTAATGATATGATTGATGCGTTTAAAGTGTTCTATGAACGTTATGGCAAAGCTGTCCGAACAATCACAGCCGACAATGGTTCTGAATTTATCTCATGGGACTTTTTAGAATATGTTCAAAAAGAGCTTAAAATAAAGTTGTATTATGCTACACCGTCATCACCACAGCAACGTGGTTCAAACGAAAACAGAAACCGTAAGCTACGTGATTGGTATCCTAAAGGCACGTCATTTAAAGATGTTAAACAGCGACAATTAGATGAAGTGGCTTCAAAAATGAATGCGATGCCACTTAGACAGGCATTAGACGGCAAACGACCTATGGTAGTGTTTGAACAGGAATATAAAGCCATGCAACGTTACCGTAGAGCTTATGAAAAGCGTAAAAAGCGTATGCTTGAAGAACGCCAAAACAACGAAAATAAGCATTAAAAAGCAATAAAATAAATAATGAACTTTAGACACTAGATGTGTCTTTTTTTGTTGTGCTTAAAATATAAATATTTGAAAACGGTATAATCGGTTGAAACATTTGATATAATAGTGAGTAATTAGATTGCTAAAAGCCTTTGTATAGACGTTCCAAAAGCGTGGACGTTCAGTTTACTTTTAAACCAAATCATGATATTCTAGAAAAAGTTGTGCTCTGATTTAAAAATAATCTTCGTTAGTTTTACATACATGTTACCAGTAGTTTACCAATATATTAAACATGTGGTTTTCAACTTGACATCTGCCCAGATGTTTTTTAGTGTACCGTGCATAATCTAACGTAACAGAGGCTTGTTGATACGTTGGCGCACAAGGGATTACACAGTTTACTAAAAATCCAAAGTCAATAATTTGAAATAAAGTAACGTTTTAGTAGTATTCGTTATTTTAAAAGCTCATAAGTCCTGTGTGGGCTTATTTTTTTTGCTTAAAAACAGCCTAAATATTAAGAAGTTGTTAAGAAACCGTCTTCATGACGGTTAATTATTGGTAATAAAATCAATGGAAATTGACAACTAAAACAAGGGAGAAAGAGACAAAATGAAACATTCTTTTGGATCAATTGTAAAAGCCTTTCGGGACCGAAAAAGACTAACACAATTGGAATTAGCTGTGAAATCAAAAGGGGAGTTATCAACGGCGACGATTTCAAAAGCTGAAACTGATCCAAGTTATAATCCGAAACTGACAACGTTCATTAAATTTTACAAAATCATGGATGTGCCATTTGAAGAAATTGTTGCGACATTAGAGGGGACTGCTGATGACAAATGACCAAGATACACCCAGGAAGATGGAACGGGTTAGCAGAGATCAGGTTGAAACTAACGAACGATTCTATAAGATTCCAAAAGCATTATTTGAAAATGAATTTTATGCCGATATGAAGCTTGAAACGAAAATGGCTTATGCCATTCTGCGTGATCGTTTCTTGTTATCAATTAAGAATAATTGGATTGATAAAAATGGTGATGTCTACTTGATTTACAAGAACTGTGACCTGCAAGCAATGCTTAGTGTTGGTGAGAAAAAAGTCATTAGTTTAAAAAAAGAACTAGCAGATTTTGGGCTACTTGAGGAAGAACGTCAAGGCTTAAATAAACCAAACAGGTTGTACGTTGGCAACATAAATGCTGATATTGAAGTTATCCACAGGGCCAATCCTTTGGGGGACAAGGAACTGTCAAAACGGCAGTTCCGGAACTGTCAAAATGACAGGTCAAGAACCGCTAAAACGACAGGTCAAGAACTGTCGAAAAGACAGTCAAGTGAGACTGAGAGTAGTGAGACTAACTTGAGTGAAACTGAAACCCCTTATTTGGATGAGGACGAAACAAATAATAATAATGGTTCAAATAATTCTCAACAATCGTTCATCGCAATCGGGAAAATAATTGAAAAAAATCCTGGGTTACGAAATGTTGTTCAAGCTTTGATTCCAGACTTACTGCTGAATGAGCCAAAACAGGCAGAAATTGTTGTCAATGCACTTGATTGTGGGTATAAGTATTTGGCGGCTGAACTTGAAAAAGGTAATTCTGTTCTGACTTTACAAAGGCAATTGCAAGGTGAAAACAGCAATGTATTATTTCTATCAAAAATTGGTTCTAAGCAATTGGAATATATGAGCGACCATTTGATTGATATTAACCAGTATGGCAATTATTTCGCTAGTGGCCTGGAAAATCGTTTGAGAATTGCTGTCACAACAAGTCAATCGGCATCAGGCTTTTAACTTTAAATTGAGAGAGGAGAGACAAAATGGCAAACCAATACAACATATTTATTGCAGTAGATTTCTTCAATGCAGATATACTTTTTGTGGCTAATTCATCAGGTGAACTCAGCCGAAAAGTTATCAAAGCAATTGAAAATCATAAATTAGAAAGTGATGGCGCAGTGAGGTTATACCGTACCTCTTATCAATCATTTAAAGCAATTCAAACACTGATGACACGCTATCATTTACCGTTCCATGAAGCTGCAAGACCAAAAGGGAGAACTTATGAAAGTCAGACAATTAACGCTGTTGGATGAGCAAAGTTTACAAGAACTGCAACAAACCAAATACGTCGTCATTCTCGTTAGGGAATTGAAAAATAATCTCGTTCAACCCACAAAAAAACAAGCCTTTGTCTGCTTAAAATCAAGTGAGATGAAAATCAAAGGTGAGTTGTTTGACGATTGCTTAGGGAATCATTATGTCGGTTGTACAGTCCTAAAGGGCATTCATTATTCTGAAGCTGGTAACCAAATTCCCGTGTTTAAACTACCAAATAATATCCAAGACTATTTAGCCAAACAACTGACACCGATTATTAATTTACTGGATCAAAAAAGGAGAAATTATTATGCAAATTAATCACCACGTAGGACGTTTAGTTCGCAATATAAACTTCACCGTAAGGGGTGAAAAAGAAACTAAAATTGCCTACTTCAAATTAGCCATTAATGATTTAAAAGATGGCAAAGCTACTTACATTGATTACGTTGCTTTTAACAAAACGGCAGAATTGATTCGTGATTATGTGACTGATGTTGGCCAAGTATTTGAGCTTGAATTTGTGATGCGCAATCACAATTACACCGATAAAAATACAGGTCAAAAAATTTATGCTATGCAAAATCAAGTGACACAATTCCGCATCTATAAATCCAATTTGTCATCAAAAAAGTCTGTGGATCAAACTCAAGTTTCCGACATTCGGAAGAGTGAAGTGACCGATAAAGATTTGCCACCATACCCTGACTTTAGCAGTAACGCATTTGAATACGTAGAGGGGTAGGACAATGACTGCAATAATAACAATAGCTGATAAATTTAGAAATATCTTTCAAAGATTTAGTCGCTTTGGGACTTGGTTTTTGGAACATCAACGGCGTAATTTAATTGGCATATTTAGTCTATTTATCCTGATAGCTTTCGGGACAACTGTCATGGTCAACATCACACCACGACCATCGAATTTGCCTAGTACGGAATTAAATACACCAGTTTCATTTGGCACTTTGAACAAAACCGCTAGTCTAACAAAAAGTGTTTTTAATAAAAATAATGGTGTTTTGGAACTGCATTATACAATCTCGGACGGAGCTGTTTCTGATCAAGATTTTGTTGATATTAGCAAAATTAAATTCACTGCTATGACAGATCATGGTGGCAATCAAGTTACTGGGCGTGTCGTGCCAACTTCAAATAATACACTCGTGGTCCAATTTAAAAACTTGAGTCATAACTTCAATGCTGTAACACTAACAGCTCATGATAAAAGCATCAATACTGCCACAGTCGAAGCGCCAAGTAGTGTTAGTGCTGAAAGCTCAAGTACGAAGAAAACGGCAACAGATACAAATACAGCAAGTGGCAAATTCATCATCAATCGTGACAAAGTATCTAAATCAAATACGCTAACATTTACCAGCCAAAAGGAACTTGAAGTTAGCGAAAGTGAAGCTAAAATAGCGGCACAACAAAAACTGATTTCCAAGAATACGAACGCGATTGTTGAATATCAAAAAGCCATTGATCAACGACAATCTTCCATCAAAAAGTATCAAAAATTACTCACCCAATCTGATGACTCAGATACTCAAACTAGCATTGATAATGCGCGTGATGCCATTACACAAATACGAACACAAGTCAGTGATGCACAGAAAAATATTCAACGTGCCAAGACAAATATTAGTCAATATCAAAAGACTAAAAAACAGGTTCAGGAAGGCAAATCATTGTTGCCAAAACCAACCGATTTGTAATTCTATATAGTCCAAGAATTTCCCTAGCGGGCTATTTTTTATAACAAAACCTGGGTAAAGAAAGGGTACAGACAAAGTACAGAAAGGGTACAGACAGTTTTGTGATTGGTAATCCCTTGAAAGGCCCGCACGGCGGGATTAAAACCACAAGGTTTTCCTTTCCCTTAACCTGTTCCTAATTCATTAAATATTTTATGGAGATTGTATGAAGGGTATAACAAAAACAATTAAAAACATTGATGAACATGCTTTGAAAATTATTGAAACACAAGCATCAAAAGAAAATGTCTCGTCAAGTCAATTAATTCGAGAACAAATTGAAGACTATGCTAAGCGACTTGAAGAAGATAGCGCAGCAAAAATATTGCATACTTATCTCGATGATTTAATCATGGCTAACAATAATGTTGTGCACGGATTAAATGACAATACAATTGCCATTGGTGAAATGTTTAAAATAATTCTAGCAAGACTTGAGATGTATTTTCCAGACTTAAATGATGAGGTAGAGCGAATTCAAAAAAACGCTCGCCCTCAGGAAAAAAATTTGCCAAGGTCGATTGACTTTGATGAGTTTGAATAAGCAGAAGAGGTTCAAATGAAAAATTATAAACGTGGTCGATTTGCAAGAAGAATTCTATTTGGCATTGTCATATTGATAGGTATTGTCTATTTAAACCGTGTGTCGATTTTGCAAAAAATTGTTGCATTAGGTTCGCGATCATCACTGATTAATATTGATAAACAAAGTAGCTCTCCAACACAAAATGATGAGCTAGTGAACTGGAAATACACTGGTCACACAGTTGTTGAAGTCAATCATAACCAACCAACATTTACACAAGATGATTTACAAATTAAACAGGGTGGCTGGCAAAAACTTTCATCATTAGATTCGTTAGGCAGACCACAAGTTGCTAATGCGTTACTCAATCAAAAATTGATGCCGCCCTCTCAAAAGTATAAAGCCCGTGAACGATTAACAATCAAAACGCCAGGTTATCATGCCATTAAAACTGGAACGAATAATACCGAATGGTTATACAACCGTAGTCATCTGATTGGGTATCAATTTACTGGTCTAAACAATGAAGCCAAAAATTTGATCACGGGGACACGACAGTTGAACGCAGACAGTCGTGTCAATGCTAAAAGTATGGTGACTTACGAAACAGAAATTGCGGATTATTTGCATCAATCAAAAAATAATTATGTACGTTATCAAGTCAAACCAATTTACAAAAATGTTGAATTAGTCCCCCGTGGTGTTCACATGATGGCACAGTCAAATGATGGTGTTTTAAAATTTAATATCTATATTTTTAACGTTCAAGATGGCTGGACAATAAACTACTTAAGCGGTAATGCTGAAAGGAGTGAATAAATGAAAGATACAATAGAATTCAAAAGAAGTCAAATGAAGGCGCTCATCAAAAGAAGAAATGTTTTGAATAAAAAATATGATACAACGCTACCCGAAGATATTCCTTTGGATGTTAAATCAGAACTAAAGTTTATCGACAAAATTTTACAAGAATTCGACATTGATGAGCAAATTTTTGCAAAACAAGGTAAGACAATTAATATCAAAAATTCGCGTGACGAAGAATGGTACTTTCAACAAATGAAGCACTGGTCCGAAAGACATCCAAAGGCTACAAATGGACAGTTTGGTAAAAGCACACTGTATAAGTTTGCTTTGCATTTCTTCGTAGAAAATATTGCGCTTAATGCCAACAATGCTCGTCTCAATTACTTGGAACTAGCCCAGAAGGTAAATGATGCCAGCTCCACAAAAAGTGATTCAAAATTGACTACACAATTGGCAAATGTAGAGAATTTATTAGGTTTTCTTTTAACCATGCAGCAACGCCAACTTGAATACATTCCAGAAGGCATTAATTTAGAAAATGGTTTTATTAAATATGCCATCAACCCAATTAATCCAACAGAATTCCAGCAATTTGGTACACCAACGGAACTTAATCCAAACAATGAATTGGCACAATCCTATGAAGAATATAAAAAAATTCGGAGTCGCGATAAGCAGCTGATCAAAAAATATCACCAAACAGGAGGACAACTCGATGACGATTAAAAAGCATAGTAAAAGAAAAGCACAATTGACAAAGTATTTAGAACAACTTGATGAATTCAATTGGCACCATCCTACTCAAGTTAGTGAGATGGCTGATAGTCAACATGAACGCGATAATCGCACGTACTATTTGGCCCAGATAAGTTTAATTCTGTTTAATAACTATCAACAATCTTACATGCAAATTGCTCAAATTCTGAACATGTCTTCCAGAACAGCCCGCCGTTTGACAGTTGATTATGAACAAGATTTTGATAGTTTAGAAGAAATTATGGAGGCATTGCAAAATGGCGAAGACTGGTGAAATTGCTGCATTTGCCCTAGGTGAAAAAAAGACGGCAATGGTCAATTTACCAGCACAATTTGTCACGTCTAGTACAGCAGATATGAAGGGACAAAAATACGCAGATTTAGTTGACTATGCTAATAATTCGGAGAAGACAAGTGACCTTAATAATGAGTCTATAACCGATTTAATCGGCTTAAAGGAACAATTTGACAAGCGAGGTTACGCTAACCGAAATTCTGCGGTAACAGAAATGCATCCAATTTTTGGTAAGGACAAATTAAATTATGATGATCACGATATTTCATTACTCAGAAAAGACTTGGATGAGGCACAAGAAAATGGTAATAATATCCATGAACTTGCTTTTTCAATTCGAGGGGATTGGTTAGTTAAAAATAATCTCTATGACCCAGAAACACGTGTGATTGACCAAAACAAATTAAAACATGCAGAACAGGATGTTGCTAAGACATTAATTAACAAAGGATTTAATTTACCTTTGGGAGAAGACGAAAATGATGTTGTTTGGTTTGGTGTGATTCATCAAGATACCGACCACCTAAACATGCATCTGTGGTTTGCTAAAAAAAGCCAAGAAACGCGGCCTGAGATGATCAAGCAAGAAGGTAAGTACAAAGGGCAGCCAATAGGTGTTATACCTTTAGAACTGATTGAACAAGCCAAGCGACAATTTAGAAACCAGTTAATGTCATCACGGGAACTAAGGCGGCATCAGGAAATATTAAAAGGTGTTGGTGGCTTTAAAAAAGAAATTGTTGAGGCAGCGCCAGACAACCTATTAAATGATCGTCATGCTAAAGCCATCAAACAAATTTATAATGCTTTACCTCAAGACATGAGGGGGCGGTGGCAAGTTGGTAATGCTCATTTAACCGCTGGAAAAGGCAAGATGTCAAAAGCAAATCAATTAACAAATCAATTGCTAGATGATTTGTTTGCAAATGAGCTAAAACCTGAATTTGAAGGATTTAAGTCGTTGGCACAAGAATATGATGCCATTAATATTGAAGACCAGGGTGTGATGCATAAGGGGCAATCCAAGTGGTCTGAGAATAAGGAAGATGAATTAAGGAAACGCTTAGCGAATCAACTCTATAAACATTTAGCACAAATTAAAGACACCTCAATAAATGATATTGATCAACAAATGTCTGAATTGCTGATTCATGTTAAAAAACGTGATAAAGGCGGTAACGTAGATAGAACTAAAATTGCATCTAGCCCTCAGGAAAAAAAATCGGTACCCACGTCATTGGTCAACAATGTAAACCCAAATACAACAAAACATATAGGTGATCAGATGCTATTGCGGGGTGGTTCATTCAATAAAATTAGTCGCTTGTGGTGTCAGGACATCCGTGCTGACACAAACGCAGAACGTCGATTCTTAACACACCAAAAGATAGTTGAACAGTATAAGGCAGAAGAAGAGTTCACGACACAAGAAAAAAATAGATTGTAAAAAGGAGATTACATACCGATAAATTTATATACCATCAAAAAGAACTGAATCTACTTTTTTGATCAGGTCAAATAGCTATTGTTATCGAAAAAATCTTGCTTCTATAAGGGATAATTCGTAAAAGGAATTTTTTATCAGTGTCGAGTGTTAAAAATCAAATACAAATATTATCGATTGTCAACTTCTTTTGGAAACGTTTCTCTATAGATTAATTCAGGTGATTTAAGAACTATTTCAGGGCGTGTTCTCTTTGGATTGATTATTCTCTGATGTAGTAGATTTAACGCTTCGTCTATCATATCATCTATATCAATTTTAAAGGAGGTAAGCGATGGTGAAGAAAATTTGGCTACTTCGATATCATTAATACTTATGAAAGCTGTAGTATAAGGTACAGAAATTTTTTCTTCATTAAACGCTCTGAGTACTCCTATTGCCAGCGAGTCTGATCCAATCAAGAAAGCCTGTGGGAGTTCATTCTCAGAATACGTATTAAGAATTGTTTTACCAATTCTATAACCAGAGGAAGTTGAAAAATCAGTTCCTATAAATATGAATTCTTTGTTATATATCGATATTTCTTTTGCATAGCTTTCAAAATATCTTCTTCTTAAATCATCAAACTGAAAAGCGTTGTCGCCTTTGTTCCACAATTTACCTCCAATAAAACCAACTTTTGTAAAATTGCGAGATCGAAATTCATTCAACGCCCTTGTGATGGCAAATTCCAAGTTAGGCTGTACAGAAGTAAAAACACCAGGATTAGGATTTGAGTCAACAAACACACAGATAATTTCCTTCTTTATGATCTCATTTAAAGCATCTTGATTAAACTTTCCAATTAACAAAACACCTCTAGCATTTTCAGATAACTCCATCACATTTTTATAAAAAATTATTTTTAGTCCACTTTTTTTGGCTGTTGCTTCAATAATTTGTCTCATTTTCACATAATAAACGTCTTCAAGTTCTTCATCAGGATTAATTGAAAATATTACCGCGAGATTAATATCTAAGAATTGATTAGATCCAACAGATATATAGTCAAGTTGTCGTGCAACCGTTTGCACGGTCTCTCGAGTACTATCAGTAACTGAAAAAGTTTGGTCATTATTTAGTATTCTGGAGACAGTTGCTGAAGAATATCCGGTTTTTAGGGCTATTTCCTTAATAGTAGTCATTTTTCACCTCTTCATTAATTATGTAGAAAGTACTGTTTATATAATTCATCATAAAACAAACGGCAACATTTGACTAATGTAAATTTAGTAATGAAAGTAAACATCATTTACTAACTTTTACCACTATTACCTCTGTAAGCGCTTCCATTTACTATGATAACGAGTTATTATTTAGAAGTCAATTGATATTGAATTCAGAAAGGATAGGCTTTATGACTGACACATTACAAATTTCAAAGTTTCTACATGGGGGCGACTATAATCCCGAACAATGGATTGATAATTTAGAAATCATTAATCGCGATTTTACATTGTTTAAGCAAGCCAAAATCAACACGTTCACAATAGGAATTTTTTCTTGGGCAAAAATTGAACCCAAAGAAGGAGTTTACGATTTTGAATGGTTAGATAATATTTTTGATAGGGTTGAACAACAAAACGGGAATATTATTTTAGCTACTCCAAGTGGCGCCAGACCTAGATGGATGTCTGAAAAATATCCGGAAGTTCTACGAACGAATGAACAAGGACAAAAACTTTTATTTGGAGAACGTCACAATCATTGTTTATCATCGCCTGTTTACCGCGCAAAGACGAAGTCAATCAATTACCAGCTTGCAAAGAGATATGGTCATCGTAAAAGTTTAATTCTTTGGCATATTTCTAATGAGTTGGGAGGTGATTGCCACTGTGAATTGTGCCAAGAAAAATTTCGTGAGTGGATGAAAAATAAATATAAGACGATTGATAACTTAAATAGGCTATATTGGTCATCATTTTGGAGTCATCAATATAATAATTGGGATGACATTCATTCACCTTCGACACTGGGTGATACTACTTCTCTAATTCTGAATTTGGACTGGAAACGTTTTGTGACGGACCAAACAATTGATGTCTTTGAAAATGAAGTCAAACCATTACGGGAAGTGACTCCAAATATTCCTGTTACAACAAATTTTATGGGGGGAAATCCCCCAGAATCAAGCATTTTTATGGATTTAGATTACCAAAAATTCTCTAAACATGTGGATGTGATTAGTTGGGATTCATATCCTAATTGGTCCAATGATTATGAAACTACGGAAACCTTAGCTATGAAAACGGCTCTAATGAATGATGTTATGAGGGGGTTGAAGCACGATTCTTACCTCATAATGGAGAGTACTCCTTCTCAGGTCAATTGGCACCCTTTCAATAAATCAAAGCGGCCAGGGATGCATGAGATGGGCAGTCTGCAACAGATAGCACATGGAGCAAACTCAGTACTTTATTTTCAGTTACACCAATCACGGGGATCTTCAGAAATGTTCCACGGCGCTGTTGTGACACATAGTTTGAGCAATCGTACACGAGTTTTCAAAGATGTAAGTTTAGTAGGAAAAGATCTAGAAAAATTGCAACCATTACTCAAATCTAAATACACACACCCCCAAATTGCAATTGTATTCGATTATGACAATGTATGGGCATTAGATGATGCAAGAAATTATTCGGATCAAACAAAGAAATATTGGCATACTATTCAGAGTCACTATAGTGTTTTTTGGCAGAATAATATACCCGTTGATATTATTTCTGCTCAAGATGATTTATCCCCTTATACACTTGTGATAGATCCGATGCATTTCATGATGGACATCGAGTATATGGAAAAAATTGAAAAATATGTGAGTTTGGGAGGCAATCTTGTTGGTACTTATATGACAGGCATGGTTGATAAAAATTATTTAGCATATTTAGGTGGGTGGCCAGAAAGACTGCAAAGAATTTATGGTTTGTCTTATGTTGAAACCGACACCCTTTACCCAAAACAAACTAATACCATTATATGGGAAGACAACGAATATAAAGTACTCGACTATGCCGATGTTTTTGAACAGAAAGGCGCTACCTCACTCGCTTATTATGAAGATGATTTTTATGCTCAAACCCCAGCCTTAACAAAAAATAATTTTGGTTCTGGCACTGCTATGATGGTTGCTTGCAGAACGGAAAAAGCTTTTTTAAATAAATTTTACAGTAAATTAATTGATAAATACTCACTTCGTGATTCACAAATTCCTGTTGAAAATGCTGATGCACATTTAAGTATACAAGTTCGACAGGATGAGAGCCAAAAATATTATTTCATTACAAATTATACCGATAATAAACAAATTGCCTTGTTTAAGGATAACTATACGGATATGTTGTCAGGGAATAGTTTAAATGGAAGCACTACATTGGAACCATATCAGGTTATAGTAGCAACAAAGGACTGATTTAGGAGAAAGAATATGAAAGACATAACTAAACAGAATTTTTCTCGAAATAAGCTAGTAGAGATGATTTCTTTTGCACTTGGTAATCTAGGGCACTCTGCATTCTATGGTGCATTAAGCACTTATTTCATCGTTTATGTCACAAGTGGCATGTTTGATGGGTTACCGCAATCGGTAGCAAACAAGTTAATTGGTTTGATTACGGCTCTTGTGGTAATTATTCGTTTGGCCGAAGTAGTTATCGATCCTATTCTTGGAAACATTGTAGATAACACAAAAACGCGATGGGGAAAATTTAAACCTTGGCAAGTAATTGGCGCGGTTGTTAGTTCAGTGTTATTAGTTGTAATATTTACTGGAATTTTTGGGTTGGCTCATATTAATTGGATTGCTTTTGCGATCGTTTTCACAGTTTTATTTATTTTACTAGATATTTTTTATTCCTTTGCGGATGTTGCCTATTGGGGAATGGTGCCGGCTATATCTGAAGACAGCAAAGAGAGAGGAATTTTTACTTCCTTAGGGAGTTTTACTGGTTCTATTGGTTGGAATGGTCTTACGATGATTGTTGTTCCTGTCACCACATACTTCACTTTTATCACAACTGGTAAACATGAACAAGGGCCTTCAGGCTGGTTTGGATTTTCAATAGTTGTTTCTGTTGTAGCCGTTTTATCAGCTTTAGCAGTAGCATTTGGAACTAAAGAAAAAAATAACTTGATTCGAAATGCTGCAACAAAAAAAACAAGCATTAAAGATGTATTTTCAGGGATTATTCATAATGACCAAATTTTATGGATTAGCTTAGCATATCTAATGTATTCACTAGCATATGTTGTGACCAATGGTGTTTTATTTTACTTCTTTAAATTTGTGCTAGGAAAACCAAACGAATTTTGGATTGCTGGCGCTATTGCAACAGTAATAGGGTTTTCTACTGCTCCGTTGTATCCGATTCTAAATAAGTTTATCACCAGAAAAGTATTATTTAGTATTGGACAAATGGCAATGATCTTATCATATCTGCTTTTTATATTCGGAAAAACAAATATGATGATGGTTACAATAGGTCTTATTTTGTTTAATTTTACTTTTGCGCAACTGGTTGTTGTCTTATCACTAACTGACTCGATTGAATACGGGCAATTAAAAAATGGTAACCGCAACGAAGCTGTTGTCTTGGCGGTTCGACCTATGTTAGACAAGATAACCGGTGCTTTTTCAAACGGAATCGTTGGAACAATTGCAATTGCTGCGGGCATGACTGGATCAGCTACCGCAGCGGATATTAGTGCAGCAAAAATTAATACCTTTGAAATCTATGCTTTTTACACACCGCTTCTTTTTTCTATTCTAGCCTTAGTTATATTCTTGTGGAAAGTTAAAATCACCGAGAAAAAGCATGCCGAAATCGTTATTGAACTGGAAAAAACTTTATCAAATGGCGATAAAAAAGCTAACATTTCTGAAGTGAATGTCGAATATGAAGAAATATTTGCACCCGCCACAGGACAAAAAAAGCTACTTAATGAGGTTGATGGCAACACTATTTCTGGTATTGGTTTTGCTATTGATCCGGAAAAAGGCAATTTATTTGCACCATTTGATGGCAAAGTCGACTTTACCTTTTCTACAAAACATGTTTTGGGTGTTGTCTCCAACAATGGGTTAAAAGCAATTATTCATGTAGGAATAGGCACTATCAATATGCGTGGGGCTGGTTTTGTATCACATTATGTGGACGGCCAATCCTTCAAAAAAGGCGATCTTTTGATGAGCTTTGACAAGAAATTAATTACGAAAAACGGATATCAAGATGATGTTATTATGTACTTTACTCAACCAGACAATATTATAGATGTTCAACAAATTGATAATCGTGTCGTCAAACAAGGGGAGCAGATAGCGTCATTAACATTCAGGGGTGAAAGATAACCTAAAGGTGGACCGAAACAGTATGAACTCAAAAAGAAATTGGTTGATAGTAATCATGACACTTGCAATAACTAGTCTTTTTTCATTTTCGGTATCGGCTTCTGATGTTACTGTTCAAAAAATTAATAATTTGAACGGTAATACTATAAAAGGCGTCGATATTTCGTCTGTAATTAGTGAAGAGAAAAGTGGTGTACATTATTTCAATGAAGAAGGAAAACAAGAAAATATTTTTCAAATATTAAAATCAAATGGTGTTAATTATATCAGAGTTAGAGTCTGGAATAACCCATATACAGAGTCTGGTAATGGGTATGGTGGTGGCAATTCAGATTTAGCGAAAGCAATTTTAATTGGCAAACAGGCAAGTAAATACGGAATGAAGTTGTTGGTGGACTTTCATTATTCCGACTTTTGGGCTGATCCATCTAAACAGAAGGCACCCAAATCGTGGCAGAATTTATCTTATGATCAGAAACAAAAGGCAGTATACGCTTACACTCTGGATAGTTTACAAAAAATAAAACAGGCTGGAATAGATGTAGGAATGGTGCAAATTGGGAATGAAACTAATAATGGAATTGCGGGTACTAGTAAATGGCCAGAAATGGCTGGCATATTTAATTCTGGGTCAGCAGCGGTTCGTAAAGTAGATAAAAATATTTTAGTCGCCGTTCATTTCACAGATATACAAAAACAAGGAAACGATAAATGGATTTCAAATCAGTTGCATGATTATAACGTAGACTATGATGTTTTCGCTACTTCATACTATCCTTATTGGCATGGTAGTTTAAGTAATCTGACACAATCGCTAAGTGATGTTTCTCGTACCTATGACAAAAAAGTTATGGTCGCAGAAACTTCATATCCATACACCTATCAAGATGGAGATGGATTTAGGAATACAATTTCCAAAGATTCTAATGTGGTATTGGATTATCCCGTATCCGTCCAGGGTCAAGCGACGGCTTTGCGTGATGTTTTTCAGGCTGTCGCAAACGTCGGAAGCACAGGCCTAGGTGTTTTCTATTGGGAGCCCGCATGGGTCCCTGTTGGACCAAAGTCGAATTTAGAAAGCAATAGGCTATTATGGGAGAAATTTGGGTCCGGATGGGCAACCAAAAGTGCTAGCGAATTTGACAAAGATGCTGAGGGGAGTGCGGGGGGATCATCTTGGGATAATCAGGCTTTGTTTGATTTTAAAGGTAAAGCCCTACCTTCGCTAAAGACGTTTAAATATATAGACACTGGTCATTAAATAAACTGGTTGAAATAATGTTTGATTCATTGTGAATTTTATACGGTGATTGACATTATTGTAATCCCAAATTTTAATTTCTGGTGCAATGATTTTTACTTATAAAGATTGAAAGGAGAAGGATAATGGCGGAAATTGATTTATTCACAGCATTCGCAAAAAAAATCATTGAAGAATCTGATTATACAATTGATGACGAAATTTATTTGGTCAATCAAATTATGGGATTAGTTGGTGAAACAAATCATAATACGGCACCTCGCTTGGTAGATTATGACAGTTTAAAGACCCTAGCTTTACTAGATCAGCTGACAGCTGTTGCCGAAAAAAATGGGACATTATCGTTGCGTCAAATGAACACTGATATGCTAGGTGCGCAACTCATGAATTTTATTGTACCAAGGCCATCACAGGTTCGAAAAGTGTTTTGGGAGCATTATCAGCAATCTCCGCGACAAGCAACTGATTATTTCTTTGATTTATCCCAACGCAGTAATTACATTAAAACACGTGAAATCAGTCAAAATATTTCTTATCCGGTAGACACACAATATGGTACACTGCAAATTACCATTAATTTATCCAAACCGGAAAAGGATCCTAAAGCGATTGCGGCTGCTTTAAAAAATAAAAACCAACAGCAATCGCAATATCCTGTTTCACAATTGGCAAAAGAGAATGAAGGATATTGGGGACGACTGGATTATGCAGCACGCACCAATCATCGGGTTATTCCGATAACATTGGGACATGAAAAATGGTATTTTCAATATTCACCTTATGCTTATTTCAATGAACATGCTATTGTGCTCTCTGAAAATCTTCGCCCGATGCATGTTGATCGTGAAAACTTATCACGATTGTTAGAGTTTGTGTCTAAATTTCCAGAGTATTTCATTGGATCGAATGCAGATTTGCCAATTGTTGGCGGATCGATTTTATCACATGACCATTTTCAAGCTGGTCGTTATGAACTACCTATGGCAAAAGCAGCCATGAAAGAAAAAATGACCATTGCAGGTTGTGATTTACATGAAGCGGGTATTTTAAATTGGCCAATGACAACCATCCGCTTAATCGACGATGATCGTGAAAAGTTACTAAATGCCGCTGATAAAATTATGATGGCTTGGCAAAATTATGATGATGCCGCTCTTTCGATTCGTGCGTATGGTGATGATGGTGAACGGCACCACACGGTAACGCCGATTGTTAGATTTCGAAGTGGTCATTACGAAGTGGATCTTGTATTACGTGATAACAACACATCTGACGCTTTCCCAGATGGCATTTTTCACCCACATCCAGATGTTCAGCATATTAAACAAGAAAATATTGGTTTGATTGAGGTGATGGGGTTAGCGATTTTACCGCCACGTTTGAAAACAGAATTAGCTGAAGTTGCGCAATATTTATTAGGTAATGACAATAACATTGCATTAAAACACCAAGCATGGGCAGATGCTTTGAAGCAATCTGAAGTGATTAACACGAATAATGTGACACATATCGTGCAACAAAGCGTGGGACAGATTTTCAGTCGCGTACTTGAGGATGCAGGTGTCTTCAAAAATGATCAATCTGGACAAGATGGTCTGGAAAAGTTCATTAAGCAAATCGAAGTAGGGGAATAAATCAAAATGGCAGTATTAGTACTTGGTGGCGCAGGATATATTGGCTCACACATGGTGAAACGGTTGGTTGAAGCAGGACGCGACGTAGTGGTTGTGGACGCCTTGTTCACTGGACACCGCGCAGCAGTTAATCCAGCAGCGACATTTTATCAAGTTGACATTCGTGATAAGGCAGCTTTGTCGGCAGTGTTTGATAAAGAAAACATTGAACAAGTGGTTCATTTTGCAGCCTTTTCAATTGTGCCAGAGTCAGTGGCAAACCCACTGAAATATTTTGACAATAATACTAGTGGCATGATTACATTGTTGGAAGTGATGAAAGCACATGACGTCAAGCAAATTGTCTTTTCATCAACAGCGGCAACTTATGGTAATCCGGTTCATATTCCGATTAAGGAAACTGATCCGCAAAATCCGATTAACCCTTATGGCGAATCAAAGTTGATGATGGAAAAAATCATGAACTGGTCCGATCAAGCTGACGGGGTTAAATGGGTCGCGTTGCGCTATTTCAATGTGGCTGGTGCAGCAGAAGACGGCACGATTGGCGAAGACCACAATCCGGAAACACACTTGGTACCAATTATTTTGCAAGCTGGTTTGGGACAACGTGATTATATTGAAATGTTTGGCGATGACTATAATACATCAGACGGATTTAATGTGCGTGATTATGTGCATGTCTTAGACTTGGCAGACGCGCATATCTTGGCATTGCAGTATTTAGCTGATGGTCATGAGTCAAATCAGTTTAACTTAGGATCAGCGACTGGATTTTCAGTGAAAGAGATGGTCGAGGCGGCACGGGAAGCAACAGGGGTTGATATTCCAGCTAAGATTGGACCACGTCGAGCGGGTGATCCTGATATTTTGATTGCCAATTCAGATAAGGCACGAGAGGTGCTGGACTGGGCACCAAAGTACGATAATGTGCAAGACATTATCAAGACAGCTTGGCAGTGGCATCAGAGTCATCCTAAGGGCTATGATGAACGACATGAGGATTAATAACAATAATAGTGGAGATAACAATATGGAATCCAAAATATATAGAGAATTAGAGCGAGAATTTCAATCAAAATTTGACTCTCAACCTAGTGATTTTTTCTTTTCACCTGGTCGAATCAATTTAATTGGTGAACATACAGATTATAACGGAGGACATGTTCTACCTGCGGCTATAACGATTGGAACCTATGGTGCTGCAAAGTCTCGTCAGGATAGGTTTGTTAAGCTATACTCCAAAAATTTTTCAGATGAGGGCGTTATTACTTTTGATATTAATGATGAAAATCATTTGCAGAAAGGATCATGGGGGAATTTTGTAAAAGGTGTGCTTCAAGCATTGAGATTGTATGGTAATAAATTCGACCATGGATTTGAACTAACTATTGTCGGTAATATTCCCAATGGATCAGGCTTATCTTCATCCTCGTCTTTAGAATTACTTGTTGGAATTGTGGTTAAAAAGTTGTATGATCTAAAAATTCCTCGTTTACAATTAGTCGCTAGCGGTCAGAAAGCGGAGAATGATTATATTGGTGTTAATACTGGTATTATGGATCAATTTGCAATCGGATATGGTGAAAAAAATCAAGCAATTTATCTTGATACCAATACGATGATTTACGAACTCGTTCCCGTGAAAATGGGTGACAACGTTGTAGTAATTATGAACACAAACAAGAAAAGAGAGCTATCCGATTCTAAATATAATGAGCGTGTTAGAGAAACCCAAGAAGCTGTTTATGACTTACAAAGAGAATTGAGAATCAATTCTTTGGGGGAAATTGACAGTAAAACATTTGAAAAAAGCAAACATCTAATTAATAGAGAAGTTGTGGCGCGTCGCGCGAAACATGCAGTTAGTGAAAATGAAAGAACTAAAATAGCTGTGAAACTTTTAAAAGATAATCATATGATGGAATTTGGCAGGTTGTTAAATGAGTCTCATGAATCATTAAAGACTGACTATGAAGTGACAGGAATTGAACTTGACACCTTAGTAGAGACTGCTCAAAAAGTCCCAGGCGTTCTAGGCGCAAGAATGACAGGAGCAGGGTTTGGGGGCTGTGCTATTGCTTTAGTTAATAAACAAAATGTTGCTGAATTAAAACAAATAGTTGGAAAAGCATACAAAGATAAAGTTGGATATGAAGCTTCATTCTACGTCGCCGAAATTGGACAAGGAGTTCATTCAATAAGTTTAAATGCTGGAAAATAGTATACTTATAGTTATTAATCAGCAGTTGTAAATGCTCTTATACTAAAAAACTTACTAACATTAAAGGTGAAGATTATTCTCGACGGAGATGATCTTCACCTTTTTTAGATTCATTCTAAAATTGGTAGTGAAACTTAGGTCGTTGGTCCTTTTGGCACCAGATGTCGTAGAAAAAAATGGCCACTTGACTGGCTTTACCGCACAATTTGATCTTAGTAAGTTAGGCGCTAGACGTCGAGTATAGAAAATTAAATGGTCGTGAGGTTTCAGTGGTTGTTTCAAATATTTTTTAAGGAGGTGCTATTATGCACTATGTTATTGGTATTGATGTCTCTAAAGCTACTAGTCAAGTTGCGGTGGCGGTTGATGGTAAGGTAACTCAACATTTCAAGATAACCCATGATGTCCTGTGATTCAATCAACTCAATAAAATTATCATGCAATTTAATGAATTTCCTGATATTGTTTTTGAGGCGACCGGTATTTATTCGCGACGATTGAAATCATTTTTGGATTGGCATAATTATCCCTATACTTATCTCAATCCTTTAGCAGCAAAAAAACATGCTCTTATACTAAAAAAATGGACTATTTTTATTCAGTCCGTAAAATGAAAGTATAGGAGTATTTTTATGTCAATTCGTTATTCACAAGATTTCAAAGATTCATTGGTTAAACTTCACCAAGAAGGCCGTTCACTTAAATCATTAGCAGAAGAATTTGGACCTTCAAAAGATTCTATTGCTATTTGGGTCAAGCAAGCTACCCCAGTCATGATTCAGGGTCGGTCAAAGACTTTAAAAGACGTCAAGCAACTAGAGAAGCGCCTCGCTATTTTGGAGGAAGAAAACGAAATTTTATCACGCGTAGCCTGACAGGCATTGAGCGGCCATCTTACTAACCAAAAAATAGTCCGTAATGTGGGATTGCCGCTAGTTAATCAATTTTTAGCACAAGGCTACGCGCTTGTGCGTATTTTAAATGCACTTAAAATCAGATCTAGTACCTATTACAATTGGCGCCATTGGCAGCCCAGTCGACAAGAAAAGCGTAGAGAATCCCTGAAACCTTATATTTTAGACGTTTGGAAAACCTTTAAATTTTATGGTTATCGTCGTATTGCTGCTTATAGTCAACAAACCGACGGTCCGAAAGTATCTGAGTATATGACACTCAAATTGATGCGTGAATTAGGGATTAAATCCCGCATGCAAAAACGTTATCGCAAGCCAAAAACGGTTGTGACTGTTAATCAAAAGCCCAATTTGATTAGACACTTGCATGATTTGAGCGGTGTTTGGCAAACAGATATCACTTATATTCAGTTGACTAACCACAGATGGGTCTATTTAGCGACCGTTTTGGATCCTGAGAAGAGAAAAGTATTGGGCTATAAAATTGGCCATACAATGACAGCCGAGCTAGCCACAAGCGCCTTACAGATAGCGTTAGATAAGTATCGAAAGCCATTCATTATTCATTCAGATATGGGGTCACAATACACGAGTGCTGAGTTTAATATTAAATGCCAAAATTATGGCTTGAAACATTCATATTCACTCAAAGGACATCCGTACGATAATGGCCGTATGGAAGCGTTTCATTCAATATTGAAGCGTGAAGAGGTGTATTTAAAGGTATACCAAACATTAACTGAAGTCCAAGCAGCCATTGGTTGATATATCAATTTTTATAATCGCAATCGCATCTCAAATGTTGCCTAAGTAACTGAATAAATGTAGTCCAATTTATTGACTTCTGAGCATATCGACGTGCTTATGCGAAAAGAAAAAGAATACACAAGAATAAATAATCTTGAAGTAATCGCATATGCGCTATAATAATATTGGTTATTAAATAAAGATAATTGATACCGAATATTATCGCTAAGGAATAAATTTATATGAGTGCAGCGTTATCTAAATCTGAATACTTATACAAAATGTTTTCAAAACGCACAAAGAACAAAGATAGAGAAAATTACATTATTAATCGAATTTGGTCGCTATTAAATGATGATCGTATATTTCCCATTACTCAGCAACAAATTATGCGTACCAATCAAAAATTTAAACGTGCACTCGTTGATTTATATTTTCCTCAAATAAATCTTGGCATTGAAGTTGATGAAGATCATCATCTGAGTAACTCAAATAAAGATTTCGATAGATTTCGTGATATACGAGAGGTAAATGAAAACTATTATGAGTTAAGGATAAAAGTTGATTCAAATAAGAATCAAGATATCGAATTTATACATGCCCAAGTTGATATGGCTGTGTCTTTAATCAAACGGAAATTTTTGAGTTATAAATTTGAGGGTGATTGGTTTGATGATTTAAAGAATCCACAAAAAGTTGCTATTAATCAAGGATTTTTATCGTCAAAACAAAATTTATCGTTTAGTACCCATGTACAGGCATTACAAACTTTTGGTTTTACGGGACGTCAAATGATGAGAGCTGGATATCCACTTGAAAAATTAGGATATTCAAATGATTACCATGTATGGTTTCCCACCATTGATCAAGGAGAAAACTCCGCAAGTAATAGTTATCAGTGGACAAACAGTATAGAAGAAATCGAAAATGAGTTATACATCACAGAATCCTTAAAAAATCAACAAGATATTGGTCCAGAAATTGGTTGGAACAAACGTGTTGTTTTTGCCAAAATTAAAGATCCAATTTTTGCTAAAATTGCGTATAAATTTATTGGTATTTTTTCGTTTGATAATGTCAAAAGTAACCAATCAAAAATATACTACAAACGTATCTCAGATACTTTTCAATTGAATCAGTTAACATGAACAAATATTTTTAACATGATAATTAGTTACCGTAATATTTGTTCTTTGATTAGCTAACAAAATAGGAATATTCATAGACACGGTAGATTTATATATTGTACTAAATCAATTATTGATCTAGTAATTACCACAAAAAATGTTTTAACAATTTGCAGTATTGTGTCAATTCTTGCAATCTATTCTATAGAAAAACACAGGAAATCAAAATGAGTGAAGATTATCTTAACATGACAATTGGGAATGTTTTAAAAAAATTAGAACAAAGCGTTCCAGATACAGAGCATTCAAAAAGAATATTTGATGTTGAAGAAGGAGAACAAGACAAGTGTTTCCAATCAATAAGCACTTCAAACTCAGGACGACGTGATTGGATTATATTATGGGAAATTTATGGCAGAAAAAGTGAGAATCTGACAGAATCACCCAATCAAAAGTTTCATTTAAAAAATTATCTGGAATTTAAATTACAAAATGGTTTGCATTTATCTGATAATTTTTATGTTTTTTGTTACAGATATATTCGCAACTCTGCTTTAATTATATATATTAGAGAAATAATTTTTGATGAAAGCAGAGATGCTTTGGATTCAGTTGTTGAACAAATTATTAGTCATTACAAACAAGGAAATAAAATAAACAGCTCATCAAGGTATGCAAAACGCTCAACATTATAGCACTAAAATTAATTAAAATGCACATTAATTCGTAACCAATCATAAGCAAAGTGATTAGACTTGATAATATAAGTCTTCTTTTGTCAATATTGTTGAAATATTTATAGAAAGCACCCGTAGTGATGCCAAGTTCTAAGAGATATTTCATGATAATCTTTCGCACGAACCCACTTTGTAGTGGTGTTTAGAATTAGAGATTTGGTATTCTTCATATTTTTTACCTTACCATTAATTTGCTTGGGTGATGTATTTAAAAGACAACAGTGTTATCTTTTTTTGTCAAATAACTTTTATACTCGGTAGATTGCAAGAATTAACCGAACACTACGAACTGCTGAAAAACCTTTCGTGGTGATTGCCAAGTGAGTGTTTTCATTGGTCTTGCATTAATCCAATGATTAATTTGATCTAATTCTTTGGCGCTAACTGTTTCAATTTTGCGCTCCTTTGGTATAAATCGCCGAACGTATCGGTTTAATATCTCATTACTCCCACGTTCCTCTGGTGAATATGGGTGCGCAAAATATACTGGAATTCCTAGTTTCTGCTCGATTTCATCATATTTTGCAAACTCTCGTCCACGGTCAACAGTGATTGACTTGTCATTCTTGATCCCTTTAAAGAAACGAATTAAGGCTGGCGTCACTGCCTGACTGTTGCGCCCCGCAACATGTCTCACAATATGTTGCCGGCTTAGTCTTTCAGTAATTGTTACGAGTACTTCACCACGTTTCTTACCCGATTGCATCGTATCAACTTCAAAATGTCCAAAGGTTTGTCGTGCTTTCACACTTTCAGGTCTCGTTTCAATCGAACTACCATGCACAAATACTTGTCGTCTACCATCAGATTGACGCTTTTGGCGGATACCTTTGTCAGGCAAATCAGCCACTGATAGTTTGAGTCGGCCAGCATTGAGCCAATTATAAATCGTTTTGAAAGGTAACCCTAAAACATGAGCAGCCGTTTCTGGTGACCACTTCAAAATACCAATCTGCTCATTCAAAAAGACAGCGATAGCTGGTGTTAGTGTATGATGACGACCACGTAGATGACGTTTTTTCAATGCCAATGCATGAGCAATATCAGCTTTATAGGGCGTGACTTGATGAATTTCAACGGAGACCGTCGCAGGTGATCGGCTAATAAAGCGCGCAATGGCACGAACCGAATAATTCAATTCCAGCAAAGTTTGAATGACAGTACGTTCTTGAGATGATAGACTAGTCATGAGTCGCAGATCCTTTATGGTTGTTTTGGACAATTACCATTAAAGGCGCTGCGGCTTTTTTATTCAAGTGTTCGGTTTAATTTTACAATCTACCAAAAACCGTCTAACATTTTTGTTAGACGGTTTAAATTAACCATAATTAACCAATATACGATTACTCAAAATTAACTTTCACATTTGTTTCTTTTTCAGTCGACTTGAAAAGTGTGGTGTAATAATCCTTAGCAGAATCCTGAATCATGTCTTTGTATGTTTTTAAGTAATGCTTCTGTTTACTACTTGAAAGTGCTTGAGAAACAAGTTGTCCCGTATCTACGTTTTTTGTTGATGCACTCAAAATATTGCCACTATCATCATAAAGTTGATAAGGATTTTTCTTATCTAATTCGACACCAATAACGTCGAATTTAGGTACTGTAATATCAACTTGGTTCTTATCATTATATTTAATCTTGACAGGCTTTTTTATCCCCAACTTAGCATCATAGTTTAAAATAATTATCGCTTTTTTCTCTGTTAGTGGTACCCCTATGTGAGTCCATGGTATTTTAAGATTATTCCGTCTTGTTTCGATATCTTGTATACCGACATTCAAAAAAACATGTTCATCAACTTTTTCAAGGTTTTTAACCATTGTAGCTGTAGTTGACTGACTGGTTTGAATTCCGGCATCTTGATTATTGAAAAGACTATTTAATTTAAAACCAGCAATCAAACCGACAATTAAAATCACGATTAACAAGACCAGGATAAGCCATGTCTTAGTTCTACTACTTCTTCGCCTAAACTTCATTATAGTTGTACCCGCTGTATATATTACTTTTTGCTAACGAATTTCATGACTAATCCAAAAATTACCAATCCAACGAAAGCCAGGGTAGGATTTAAAAATAGTAATCCAAACAATACCAAAACTAAAATAATAGTTATCACTTTTTTCATCTCACACTCCAGTAAATTCTCTCAATTATTACTATATCATATTATAGGATTTCACTAAAAACAATAACTAGAGTTTTCCTATCTACTCATTATCTTCGTATTGACGCCTCAAAATGCTTATTTCTGGCTTCAGTTTCTCATTGGCAATTGGCAACGAGAAGGGACGAAGGTGGGGTAGTTGATTACCAAAAATCTCATAATAATGATCAAGCTCATCACTTCCAAATGCCTCTATATAATCATGTAATCCAGAGTTGCCGCCGATATCTTCGATTAGTCCATAGCCCGATCCTCCAGTGACCCTAGGAATGTCATGCAACAATATTTCTTTTGTTTCTATTGATTCAACGTTTAAAGAAATCTTCCAATTATCTCCGAAGTCGTACTGAAATGTAAATTGATTGCTGAGATTTGAAGACGAAAAAAATTGACTCAAATTTGTTTCCATGACACTATAATGGTTACCGGGTGCTACGAATTCTGGTAAATCCATTTCTGGCAATAAATAATAGTAAGATTGCTGATGATTAAAAAGTTCAAAACTCTTTTGAAAACCAAATAGGTGGGAGCCTTCTAATCCAAAAGCAGATATTAAGGTATAACCAAAATATGCAAGTGAGCGTTCCGCATTAATCAAAATCGTTCGACCAATGACTGGTTGAAAATCATCGAGTTTAGCTTCAATTTGATAGATTGTATGATTGGCCATTGTTTATTTCTTTCAAGTTATTTTTGTTTGTTAAAAATAAGTTTAGCACATCATCCTTAAGGCTAGTATAAATTTATAAGACTGAGATTATTGCTACACTATACTGGGGTTTATTGCTGTTAATGTTTGCTTAATAATTTTGCTTGAGAAATGCCTTGACATTAGCAAAGAAATATTATAAATTTAATTCAACAAATAAATCACGTGTTATATCAAGAGCTAGTGAGTGGTTACACACTTTGACCTAGCAGCAACCTGCCAACCGGTAAGGTGCTCCACTGTAAACGGATATACGTCACTTAACCGTGTTCGTATATCGAGCGCGGTTTTTTTGTGACAAAGTCCCAGTGACGTTAAACAGGAGAAATAGATGTCAAGTATACTAGATGATCAACTACGATTCATGGCTTTAAAGCAATACGGGTTAATTGAATCAATTAAAACACCCGACATTTCGGAAGAAGATTTAGCATTAATACTGAAAAATACAGAAAATCAAAATATGGAACAATTAGCAACTGAACAGCTGCAACATCTTAATAGTCAGGCCATCCAAAATAATTTGAATTTGTATCACAAATTCTATGATTTGAAAGGTATGGCAGCTTACAGGGCGAGAAAACAAAGTGTTATCGAACTAAAAAACAGATATAAGAAAGCTAATCCTGATGAAAAAGTTAAAATTCTGGATATTTTATATAATGCTAATTAATGTGATAGCACACTCAAACCAGGATTTTTTGCAGCTGTCGTGATATCAAGTGCTGTTTAAAAGCTGAATTAGATTATTGATTTGATAGAACGCAATCTTGTTCACTTAGTATGGTCAACTTGCGTTGATTAGTGGCATAATATAAATATGAATTATAGATATAATTAGTGTGCTCTTATGCTAGATTTACGGACAGATTTTCTTCTGCCCTGTAAACTAATAGCATAGGAGCATTTTTTAATATGATTCGATACAAAAAAGAATTTAAGCAGTCTCTTGTTAAGATGCACAATCAAGGACGTTCATATACTGATCTATCCGCTGAATACGGACCTTCGGTCGACTCAATCCGTAACTGGGTCAAGTTGTACGCGGTCCAAGAAGTGCACGGCGAAAAATGGACGCAAGCTGATGTAAACGCATTACGAAAGGAAAACGACAAACTTCGCGAAGAACTTGAGATTTTAAAACGAGCCGCGGTGTTACTTTCGAAGTACAACTAACGCAAAATCGCGAATTAGGACTGGAAATCATTGACCGTTCGCTCGCAATGGGACACCGCATAACAAGCGTTTTATCAGCTTTGAATATTGCTCGAAGCACTTATTATCAATGTAAAAATTGGCATCCCAGCCAACAAGAGACGCGTCGCAACGCTCTAAAAACGGCAATCAAAGCCGTCTACAACACCAATCGTGGGATCTATGGCTACCGACGCATCGCCGCATTTTTACGGTTCATTTTGAACACTGAAGTTGGTGATCGTTTGGTTTGGGAGCTCATGAATGAGATGAGCCTTAAATCTCGCATGGTCAGGAAGTCATATAAGAAGCCGACGACGACCACTGACACACCACAAAAGCCCAATCTCATGAAGAATTTGGAAGATTTGAGTGGCGTTCTAACGACTGACATCACGTACATCCAGCTGATGAATAGAGACTGGGTTTACCTGGCGACGGTCTATGACCCAGAAAAACGCCGTGTTGTCTCATATGGACTGAGTTCAGAGATGACCAAAGAATTCGCAACATCTGTTGTCGTGAAGGCTCTAAGAGCCAACGGTAAACCAAAGATGATTCACAGCGACATGGGAAGCCAGTACACTTCAAGTCTGTTCGAAGGAACGTTGCAAAACGCTGGGATAGATCATTCTTACTCGCGTAAGGGGCATCCTTACGACAACGCACGTATCGAGAGCTTTCATTCGCTCATCAAGCGTGAGCTGATTTATCACGAAGAATACAGAACCATTGATGATGTCAGGGCATCTGTCGAATGGTATGTGAACTGGTACAACAACGAACGTATTAATTCACGCATTGAATGGCTTCAAGCCGCCTAGACCAATGTTTGGTTGACTTAATCTCGGTTATCGGCACTAGCCGATACGACGCCGTTTATAAGCCGTCACTTGTGAATTTCAAAAATTCGTCTTGTGAAGGCTTATTTGTTGCACGACACAACTTGTGAAATCCGGCTGATTCACAATCTATACCACCCGCTTTCTCTCACCGGCAGGGCTCGGCCCTGTTCCACCTACAAAAACACCCAGAAATCACGCCGTTTTAAGCTGAAATCCGGTTTTTGAAAAATTTTCGGAGTCCGGCAACTCTCGGTGCCGAAAAAACCTGTCCATAATCTTGACATCAGCGCCCTTTTTAATTTTCTTATTATTTCAGTGTGGTTAAATGTATAATGAATAGGTATGCATGTAGAATGATTTCTACACCAATTAACAAATAAATTTTCATAACAGAACCGACGAAGTCGATGAATAAATAAATAGCATCTGGGACGGTGTAATTGGAGGTAGTATGAAGAAAAAATACTCAGCAGGACAAGTGTCACAATCTTTCTGGCAGAAAGAATTTGGTATAGGTGTTAGTCTATTTTTGGCGGGAAAGTCTCCTACTGAAATGCGTGAGATGAGCTTGAATGAAAATATTTATCTTCAGGCATCTAAGGGAAGCCGTATTCGAGTTGCGCAAGCTATGAATCAACGATTGTCGGTCATTCCTGATAGTCTGCTTGATTTATATAATGATGTTGATTCACAAAATCAAAAGCTTATAAACTTAACAGCGATAATGAAGCTTAATCAATTGCTTGAGGACTTTATCATTGAAGATTTTCGAAATGAAATTATGTTGGGCGATTCTAAAATAGAAGATTATGAGTGGAAAGCTTTTATGCGACGCAAAGAAGGCGAAAGCGAAATTGTCGATAACTGGACGGATGAAACGAAGCGACGAATGCTAGTTCTATTAAAAACTTTCGTACGTTCGTCTGGCCTAAGTGTGGTTGACGAACAAGGCGTGGATATTATTCAGCGACATTTGCTAGATCCACGAGTTTTAAATGAATTGGAAAAAGAAAATCTAGGGATTTACATAACCGCATTTACAGGGGTATAGGAATGAGTGAACTGACTGAGAAATTTGAAAATTTGAGGCACAGACTAAAAGTGGACGGCTTAACAGCCCATCACGGTCTTTCAGGTGAGGTGCCATACTTTATCCTTGATTACCGTCCTCAAGATGAGTTGTATGTACGTGATGAGACTAATCAAATTGTCAATGGCGGACCATATGGTGAGCGTCAAATGAATATTAAGCTGTTCAACTTGTTCGATATTATGATGGATACTCTGAATGAATTTGGGTATACGGAAATAATTTATCAATTCGAAAAAGAACAAGGGATGGACTTTGTTATTGAGCAAATTAACAATTTAATGGCTACAAACGAAGAAAATAATCGATTTGTCGAATACATTAAGAGTCGAGTTAATCCGGATGAGGATATTATCTTTATTGAGGGGATTGGACAAATTTTCCCGCTTGTCCGTACACACAAAATTTTAAATACAATGACACAAGTGATTGACTACATGCCAGTTGTGTTGTTTTATCCTGGAAAGTTCGATAACATTAAACTAAGTATGTTTGGCGAGTTAAACGACGATAATTACTATCGAGCAACACAAATTAATTAATTTTAGAGAGTAAAAAATGAAAATTCAAGATATTTTTGAAAAGGATATTACCCGTGATATTCAAGGAGTTATCAAGGTGGGACAGGATGATGTCCAAACCATTAAACAGGATTTAGATGAGTATGTTGTGACGTCTGAGTTGCAACGGTATTTCGCTGATTTTTTTGATGCATATCAAAAAGGAATTAACGGTACGACAGACAAGATGGGTGTTTGGATTTCTGGTTTCTTCGGCTCTGGTAAGTCTCACTTCCTTAAAATCTTGTCATACCTTTTGAATTCTAAAGTTCAGGTTGATGGCATGAGTGCGGTCGAATTTTTCAAGCAGCAAAATAAGGTTGCTGACCCGATGACAATTGCTAATATGGATTTGGCAGCTAGTGTTCCTTCGGATGTTATTTTGTTTAACATTGACTCTGAATCAAAATCAGGCAATAAGTCCTCTGAAAATGCCATTCGTAACGTGTTTTTGCAAGTCTTTAATAAGATGCAAGGTTTTACGGACAAAAACTTTTGGCTAGCTGACATGGAACAAATGCTCGTTGCAGACGGACTATATGATGACTTTAAGGCTGCTTATAAGGAATTGAATCCTAAGCATGATGATTGGGAGAAGGGCCGTGATCGTTATGCATTTGAGGCGAAAATTGCAATCGAACCAGCTTTGAAGCAAGTTGGATATCAATATGATATGCCTAATTTCTCTGCAGATTACGAACTGAATATTAAAGATTTTGCAGAGCGTGTTGCTACCTATATCAATGCTAAGGGCGACAATCACCACGTTGTGTTCCTAGTGGACGAGGTTGGTCAATTTATTGGTGATGATATTAAGCGCATGTTGAATCTTCAAACAATTGTCGAAGAGCTCGGTGTTGCCACTGGCGGAAAAGCTTGGGTAATTGTTACTTCTCAGCAAGCAATTGATGAGGTTACCACTAATTTAAGTGGTACTGATTTTTCAAAGATTCAAGGCCGATTTGATACAAAGATTTCTATGAGTTCTGCAGACGTTGCCGAAGTAATTAAGAAGCGATTGCTCGCAAAAACAAATGATGCTGCTGGATTCTTGGAAGGTGACTTTGAAAACAATAAGCAAGCCATTTTGAATAAGTTTAACTTTGGTAGTGAGCGTAAGTGGCGAAAGTACACGTCTGCTCAGGATTATGCAGACGTGTATCCATTCGTACCTTATCAGTTCGAGCTGTTGCAATCAGTTTTGACAGCGGTGCGAGAACACGGATCTGACGGGAAACACTTGTCAGAAGGTGAACGCTCTATGCTGGCTATTTTCAAAGAGTCTGCAGAAAAGGTTGGCGAAGACGATACCAGTACGCTCATTCCATTTAGTTCATTCTACGATGGGCTTGAGGGATTTATTGATCACGAACACCGCATTGTTATTTCGAACGCTGAGAAAAATGAAGCGGTGAATCCGAATGAAGAGAAAAATCCGTTTGCCCTTCGTGTTCTACAAACGTTGTTCATGGTGAAGCACGTTGATTCTTTCGAAAAAAATATCGATGGAATTACAACCTTGTTGATTTCAAGCAATGATGAAGATGTTATTGAATTGCGTAAGCGTGTTGAAGACGCACTGAATGTGCTGATTAAGCAAGGTTTTGTTGAAAAAACGACAAAGGGATATGAATTCCTTACTAACACAGAACAAGATATTAAACGACAAATTGACAAGCAAATGGTTAATGACAGTGATGTTGATAAAAGTTTGGGTGATTTCTTGTTTGCTGAAATGCCTACTACATTCACACCAGACGGAATGGGAAAAGACTATAACTTTAAGTTCAACACATTTGTGGATGAGTATCTTCAAGGTTCAAATCGAAACGCACTAAATATGAAGGTCATCACGCCACTGAATGACATGAATAATGTTGATGTGAAGCTTGAGATGGAGAGCACAGAAGCTAACACTCTAGTGATTGATTTACCAAATAATGCTGAGTATATTGATGAATTACGTCAGGCTATTCGAATTGCGCAGTACCTCAGCCGATCATCCTCGCTTGATTCTAAAGCTAGCCAATTGATTAGCGTGCAATCAGAAGAACGGAAAAGCTTGATGGATGCCGCTAAGAAACATGCACTTGATGCACTTTCAGAGGCACGTGTATTTGTTAATGGAAATCAAATTGAGGGTAGCGTCATAAAGACGCGTCTGGAATCAGGAATGAAAAATGTTGTTGGAAACACATTCCGAAAGTTAAATGATTTGGTTCAGACACATACAGACCGTGATATCGTTTCACTTTTCGCATCTGATGACGGCATGGTATTGGATGCGGCCGATGTAAATCAAAATGCATTGGAAGACGTAAAAAACAAGATAACTAAAGAACTGACAAAGAATCCTAAAGTGTCATTGGAAACCATTATTTCGCAATTTCAAGCTATTCCATATGGATTCTCACCAATTGATACGCAATGGCTAGTTGCTAAGCTGTTCGTTGACGGTAAAATAGACATTGAGAGTGATGGCGAAAAAATCCTTGTTAAGGATGAACATTATTCTAATAAGCAAAAAGCCGTTTTGTTCTTAAAGAATCAAAAGAGACTCGCATTGACGATTAAGCAAGATATTCCGATGAAGCAACGTAAGACGTTGAAAAATTTGGCTAAAGAGATCTTTGGTAAGCGCGCCTTTCAGGATGAGACAGACGATGGTATGGTGCTTGAATTGCGAGATGCAACAATCAAGTATGAATATGACCGATTGTCAGATTACGAGGGGCGTGATTCAAAATTCCCTGGGCACGTTGAATTGCAAAAGGGAATTCAGTTGCTCAAGCGATTGCTGGGTGTGAAAGATACGGCCGAATTTTATGCGCAAATGTCGTCTATGGAGGAAGAATTGCTTGATTGGCATGAAGCTATGGAAGACAAAGATGTTAAGGACTTTTATGGTAATAAATCTTCTCAAGCAATCTGGGAGCAAGGAATAAAGAATGTTGATATTTATCATCGTTCCGAAGGCTTTATCACGAATGTTGAGCTAAATGAACTTGTAGACAACTTGGAATCGTTAATCAAATCAGGCACGGCTAAGAAAGTGCAAGATGTTAAAGCAAAGAATGAAGAGTTTTCAAACCTGTTTAACTCGGTTCTGGATGATGAGCAACAAAGAGTAATCTTGAGGGTACAGGATTACCAAGAACGTGGAGAAACGCTGATTTCTGAGACTGATTTGAGCGATTCTACAAAGTCACTGTTAACGTCAGATTATATTTCTGAAATGGAAAACATCCGATCTCAGGCTACGAAGGCTCTTGATTTAGAAACTTTGAATGGTAAGCTACCATTGGCTAGTTCAAAACTTAAGCAATTGATGGCTAAAGTGCAGTCGGAAGTGGCAAAGCAGCAAGTGCCTCCCGTTACTAATCAGGATGAGGGTGAAGGAATGAGTCGACCTGCTGAACCAGTCAAGATTCCACGCTTCGAAAGTTTACGTGACTACACCGGTACAACGAGCTGGCACATTACTTCTGAGTCAGACTTGGATGAGCAACTAGCGGAATTGAAGCAACGAGTTTTGGCACAACTAAATGATGGGAAAACGTCATTTATTGATTTGAACATCTAAAAAATTAGTCCAAGAATCTATTCTTGGACTGTACATAACCTAATGAAGGCGAGAAATAAAAATGGACAAACGGGCAATAAATAATTTTGCCGTTAAAGCACGTCGTGACTTAATTCGTGACATTACGAATAAGTTGGGGCTACTTGGTATTGATGAAGCTGGTATTCAAGAAAAACGTACTGAATCAACAGCTGAAATCGAGTATTATGGTGAGTTAGCTTACGAGATTAGTGGTGATGATATCAGGTTACGCCGAGAACTAGTGAGCCACTTAAAGTCACGTGTATCTGATGATTGGAATACGGTGCTTCAGGACTTTATTGAAGAGGTAGCATACACCTGGTTCAATCGAATTATTGCGATTCGATTTATGGAAGTTAATGACTATTTACCATCTAAAACACGAGTTCTATCATCTGAAAATGGGCGTACAGAGCCTGATATTTTGACAGAAGCGTTTGATATTGAAGACGATTTGCACGGATTTAACAGCAATCAGCGTGCTTTGTTAGCTAAAGCACTTGATACTGAAATTCCAGAAGACTTGGATAAGGCGTATACAATGCTATTCATTAAGCAAGCTAATGCATTGAATGACAATTTGCCTTATCTGTTTGAGCGTACCAGTGATTACATGCAATTATTGTTCACCCCCAGCTATCACGATGGGGTCATTAAGGACTTGATTGATGGTATTCCAGAGAGTGACTTTGATGTGCAGCTTGAAGGTCAAGTTGAAATTATTGGCTGGCTCTACCAGTACTATAATGAAGAACCTCATAATGCAGTAGTAAATATAAATGGAGGTACTGTCAAAACTAATGACATACCTGCAGCCACACAACTATTTACTACTGACTGGGTTGTTCGATATATGGTTGATAACTCATTGGTAAAATATTATCTTGAACGTAATGCTCATTCAGAGTTAGGAACTCATCTAGAATTTTTACTTCCTGATAGCTTGGAGATGGTTTCTGATGATTTAGACGTTACCCAAATTAAAGTAATTGATAACGCAATGGGTTCAGGACACATTCTCGTGTACGCATTTGATGTTTTGATGAAGATGTATGCTGAGCAAGGGTATTCGTCTCGCGAAGCATCAAGCCTAATTCTTGAAAACAATTTATTTGGATTGGAAATAGATAAACGCGCTTATCAACTGGCTTACTTTGCACTTATGATGAAAGCTCGCGAGTATAATCGTCGAGCTTTAACTTCGAATATTTCACCAAAGGTTTATGTTTTTGAGGACACTTCAAACATCAATGACAACTATTTCGAAAGTCTACCTGTGTCTGAATCTAACATTCAAGATTTGAAATACATTGTGTCTCTTTTCCATGATTCACGTACGCTAGGATCAATCATTCAAATCGATAAACCTGTAAAAACAGGTAATTTGCGAACAGTTCTAACTAACATTCCACAGGACACTTCGCTAGACTTAAACAACACTCGTGAAATTACTTATCAACTATTGCGTCTGTTAGACATAGTTGAAACAATGCAAAATAAGTACGAAGCAGTCATCACGAACCCGCCATATCTAAACAAAATGAACAAGGTCCTGAAAGAATATGTGAAAACGCATTATAAAGATTATTCAAGTGATTTGTTTTCCGTTTTTATTTGGCACAACATCAACATGACAGTGACCAACGGATATGCCGCATATATGACTCCATTTGTATGGATGTTCATAAAGAGTTACGAGAATTTGCGAAAGTCAATTTTGAACACTAAACTAATTTCTAGCCTGATTCAAATGGAGTATTCTGCCTTTGAAGAAGCTACAGTTCCTATCAATACGTTTGTTTTAAAAAATTCAAGCACATCGGAAAATGGTGTGTATATCAAATTGTCTGACTTTAAAGGTGGCATGGACGTTCAAAAAGTGAAAACATTAGAAGCGATTGAAAATCCCGATGTTGATTATCTATATCGAACTAACCAATCGAATTTTGAGTCTATACCTGGAAGCCCAATCGCGTACTGGGCGTCTGCTGATACTTTCGAATTAATTAATGAAACTAAAAAATTTGGAGATGCTTTTAATACACGTGCCGGTATGATTACTGGTGATAACTCAAAATTCATTAGATTATGGCATGAAGTATCACACGATAAAACGGGATTTAATTATACTTCAAGACAAGCTGCAGAAATGAGCGGTTATAAATGGTTTCCTTATAGTAAAGGTGGGGATTTCAGACGCTGGTTTGGAAACAATGAATACGTTGTAAATTGGGAAAACGACGGAAAATATATGCGGAATTTTAAAGACTCTACTGGTAAAATTCCAGCGCATGCGTTTAATTTAGATTATATTTTTCATCCCCAAATCACGTGGTCTTCTTTGTCTAGCAAAACTTTCTCGGCGCGTTTGGCTCCGAACGGTTTTCTTTTTGACGCTAGCGGTAGTTTTGGAGTGGTACCTGAAGTAGAACGCAGCTTTCAACTCGGCTTTTTAAATAGCGTTGTTGCGGAATATTACCTGGGATTAATAAATCCAACTTTGAATTTTCAAAAAGGTAATATTGCTAGTTTGCCAATTAAATCGAACGACATTCGCGTGGAACCAATTGTCGAAACACAAATTTCGTTATCAAAAGCGGATTGGGATTCGTTTGAAACCTCATGGGATTTTGCAACGCACCCATTAATCCAGCATATCGATGAACATAATCGAAATTGGAACCTTAAAGAAGCTTTTGAAGTGTGGAAAAGTGAAGCACAAGATAGATTTGATCAATTGAAGGACAATGAAGAAGAATTAAACCGTATTTTTATTGATTTATATGGTCTGCAAGACGAATTGACACCAGACGTAGCGAATAAGGATGTTTCCGTGTGCTTAGCAGACGAGGTTCGTGATATAAAGTCGTTCTTATCATATTTCGTGGGACTTGTATTTGGACGTTATTCTTTGGATGTGCCGGGATTGATTTATGCTGGTGGCGATTGGAATTCTGATCAATACAAGTCTTTCCAGCCTAACAAGGATAATGTTCTGATTTTGTCTGATGATGCATACTTTAATGATTCTCGGGACATTATCAATCGTTTGAAAGAGTTCTTGAGAGTTGCATTTGGAAATGAGAATGTTCAGGCAAATCTAGAATATATCGCTCAAATTGTCGGCAAAGGTGGCGGCACCGCGGAAGAAAAGATTCGGCAATACTTCATCAAAGATTTTTATGCAGATCATGTCTCTGTGTACTCAAAGAGGCCCATCTACTGGGAATATAACTCTGGAAAGAAAGAAGGGTTACGAGCATTGATGTATGTTCACCGTTATGATGCCGACACAACAGGAATGATAAGGACGGACTATTTGTTGCCACTTCAGGAAGCCTATGAAAACGCACTGGCCAATTTCGAATCACTTGTTGAATCAGAAACAGTAGCAAAGATTCGTAAGGTTTACGAAAAGAAAGTAACTCGTTTAACAAATCAAATTGATGAAATGAAAATGTTTGATCAAGTATTGCAACACTTAGCGACGGCACGAATTGAAATTGATTTAGATGATGGTGTGGTCGAAAATCATGTAAAGATCCAAGACGGACAAAAGTTGTTAACAAAAATAAAATAGTGGAAAAGGAGATTCCAATTTTGGAATCTCCTTTTTTGTGCCAAATATTGTGCCAATTATTTTATAGCTTGAAGAAGGATTATTATTTTGTTATCGTCCTGTTCTTCCATTTCTTTAATAATGTGCAAGTATGTCTGCTGTGTTGTGGTAACATTGCTGTGGCCTAGTCTCTTTGACACAGAAAGGAGATTTACCCCGCTGTACAACAAAATTGATGCATGAGTGTGTCTAAGTCCGTGAAACGGAATTCTTGCGATGCCTAATCCATTCAATTTGGAAGAGAGAATCTTATTTATTTCGGCGCTGACGATGCTATGACTGTTATATACGAAAATTGGATTCGTTTCCGGAATCTTGTGATGGCTGACAAATTTTTGAATAGCTTTAATTGTCTCGGAATCTACGACGATGTCCCTTTGAGATGATTTCGTCTTAGTTGGTTTAAATCCACTATTAAACTTATAGTCCCAAGTTTTAGTTATTGAAATTATATTGTTCTGGGTGTCTATGTCAGCAGGAGTTAGTCCTAATATTTCGGCGAAGCGCATTCCGGTCACGATTGCAACGTAGATTACAAGGTCTTCTAGCATATTTAAATCAAGATGTTTAACAAGTAGCTTGGTCTCTTTGTAGTCTAATGTCATGCGCTGCTTGTGAGGTGGAGTCCCGTTAATTACAGTTTTTCTCGTGGGATCAATAGAGATGATTTTTTCATCGAATGCATCAAGAAGTGCGGATTTTAGTTGCTTGTGAAATGTGTGTACCGTACGGATGCTATGTGTTTCTGATAATTTATTGATTTTCTGTTGGTACACAGTACGAGAAAGATCAGAAAGGCGAATTCCCTTAAATAATTGTTTTGCATGTTGCAATGTATTTTGATATTTAATAAAGGTTATCTTTGAAACGGTAGGCTTTTTATACAGATTTATCCAGTGTTCGAAGTAATCTGAGAAAAGCTGTTTGCCAGATTGAAATGAAATTAAATTTGGATGATTTGTTTGGAGTTGAGCTGCTGCAGAAATGGCGTCTGATTTTCTAGGAAACCCAGATTTTCGCAACTTTTTATATTTACCAGATGTATCTTTATATGAAATTTCATACTGCCAGACTGAGCCACGCTTTCGATAACTAACCATAGTTGACCTCCAAAAATATTTTTTGGCTCAAGTTTGGCACATTACAGTGGTTAAGTATAGGGGTGATATTCCAATTTCGATTATGTTCATCGATATGCATTACAAAAGGATGGACTGAAAAATCAGCTGAAGTTTCAAATGAGTCCCAATCGTGTTTGCTTATAAATATATTACTATCAACTAATATATCCACTTGGTCAGGAACCTTTTTAGGATCGAATGGCAGTGACTTGATAGTCCCTGATTCAAAGTTTAAAGTTTGTGACATGCCCTCAATAATGGCTAAAGCAGTATTTGAATTTAAGAATCCCATAGCCTTGGACAGTGTCGTAGAATCTGTTTTATCAAACAAAGACATTCCAGCAACATCAAATAAGGAACCCGAATTTAGTTGTCTGATAGCAATCTTTCCGGATGAAATTTTAGACCAAGTGAGCCCGATTTTGAAATAATAGTCAGAATTTCTCATCACTGAGTGTGAGTCTGAAATAAGTTCACGACCTTCATCTCCCCAATACAGGTAGTCCAAAATGTTTCCATACCATTTTCGGTATTTTCCACCTTTATTATAGGGAACCCATTTAGTATCGAGATTATTTAACTCGAACCAATGCCGTAGGTAATGAGCATTATTCCCAGTTGTTATACCATTACCACCGCCAAAGTACGTGCCCAGTGGTGGGAGGACGTCAAAGGATTTAATCAAATTATTTGAAAGCCAATATGAAATTCGATGTTCAGGTATTTTTTTAAAAATCGATTGGTTAGTTCGATAAACATCCTTTGATTCCGTCGAATTTACAGCATTAAGATATGCAGCTTGCTTCTTTTTTTGTGAGTCGTAGTCTACCAAACGGACAAAAGCCCCAACGTAATCGGACATTTGTGTATTTTGCATTACAAATGCCGTTGTTTGAACAACCTCTCCGCCTATTTCTTCGAAAGCTTTAGTTCCGAGGTGAGCCATATTAATAATAGATTGCTTATTAATTTTATTTCTTAAGCGTTCAAAACTAGATAAAAACATCCACTGATGCTGAGTAATCATAGCATACAAACCATTTGAACCAACAAACTTTGCAAGTCGTTCAATGAACACGGCAAATAAATCAGACTTTGAATCAACATAATTTGATGTCACATAGGCCTTTAAATCTTTTGGCATTTTGCTAGCTTGCATATATGGTGGGTTAGTTATAGCTATAGTAAAGCGACTACTCAAAATCTTGGCCACTGGCAACATGTTTCGAAGCGTCTGCTGCATTTTACCAGCTTCAATCGCATCAAATCCGTCTTCGTTAATAAGCAAATTTGATTTTGTTAGTTTTTGTAGTTCCTTAAAATCTATTGCTTGATTAATTTCAATAATTGACCCAAGTGAATCTCCATGTGAAAAAACAGAAAGTAATTGACGCAGAGAATTTTTTATTCCATTCGTATCAACGACATCCGCCTTCTTGATAAGCAGATCTGCGAAGTCAACTGAATCAGATATGTTTGGCACATCAAACACATTTGGCCGAGTTCCTTGCGACAACACCTTACGATTGTCTTGTCTAGCTTTCATCATTATTGCAAAGTAAGATAACTGGAAAGCTCTGTTATCGATATCCAAGCCAAACAAGTTTTTTTGCAATATTAATTCTGCCGAGTCCTTCTTTGAAAAACCTTCGGATTCGTAAATTTGTTGCAAAACATCATAAGCATAAACCAAAATATGGCCAGAGCCCATGGCAGGATCAATGACGGTTATATCTTCAGGTGTAGCAAATTGTTCTGGTGTGGAACTTGAAACTTGTAGTTCTTGGTTATCAGATGATTCTGGAAGGTAGTATTCCCAACCGAAAGATTGCGCAATTTCTTTTTCGCTTCGAGAGTCGCCTTTTTTTAATAGACCGCGTATCCAATAACGACCTATCGAATTTTCAACCATGTAGCGTACTACCCAATCCGGGGTAAAAAGCTGGGTAACTGCTGGAATATCTTCTTTCTTGTATGACTTCTTTTTAAATGCCAAGTCTTTTGGCTCTTCATTATAGTACTGGTACAGCCAGCCAATAATTTCAACTTGGCCTTCAAGTTGCACATCAAAATCACTCTCAGGAATACCATCAATCAAGTCCTTGATAACCCCATCGTGATAGCTGGGGGTGAACAATAATTTATATGTTATAATAGGGGATGCTGACTAATTTTGATATAATGAATTAAACACCGTTTATGACGGGACAACGTATAAAAGGAATGAGTATCAGTACATGGTTGAATTAAATACAGGGGAGATTGTTGAACGAATTCGTACGTTATTCGCGCAAGGAAAACAGTTTGTTTTTTGGTATGACGCAAATGCGGATTTCGCAGATAATATCGGAGAAATCACTGCACAATTGACTCAAACGACAATTGAAATGCTTCCGGGTGAACAATTTAAGACTAAGTTAGAGGTTTTGAGTCTTGAAAAGAATGGGGAAGCTGCATTAATATATTCGCCTGCAAAAAAGCCTGGCTTATCACAAAATTTAATGGCCGATGTAGAACGCTACTCGGTTGAATTTACAGCGGACGCAACTGTAATGCTTCGTGAAGAATTAGGACTGGAAGAGAAACACCAAGAGTTTGTTGTGGACAACATGAAGTTCTTCGGAAATAAGGAGCGCATTAATAAATTTAAGGCGTTAACTAAAGACCGAAAAATTAACAATCCAGTTATTGTTATTTTAGCCGCTCTTGCAAAGGCTAACGGCATTTCATCTCTGGACATTCTTAAGTCGGTTATTCAAACGGACTTAGAAGATAATCAAGCGTTGAATGAGTTTAAAAAATTCAATGTTTATGATCAGTTTTGGCAAGGAATGAGTAGCCAATTTGGTTATTTTTCTTCAGAGCCGAAGTTGAAAGAATTGTTAAGTGGTATGCTTGTTATTACGGCATTCGATCAAATGGAACTGGATCTTCCTTCCCAAGTAAATGTTTATCAATCGTTTGCGAAGACTAATGTTATAGCTGCAGTTTCGCAATTGATGAATATGGCTAATTTCACGTCTCGTATGAAACAAATTGCCGATGAAGTCTGGCAATTTATTAACGGAGAATCGGTTTTTAAAAACGTTGAGATGAATGATTTGATTAAATCTGATGTATTTAGAAATTTTGATTTAAAAATCATGGATTGGGCTGCTACTAGTTTAGTGAACTCAGAACTTCAGCCTAATGGGGTTGATTTACGTTTCTTGACTCATGAACGACAGGATACGATGTATGCGAATGAGTACGAATCGGCGTACAAGATGATTCGAAAGGCGATACCAGTATTAGCTGGTAAAGCGTTTGGTGATTACGAAAACGTAGAAAAATTTGCAGAAGCGTATGTGGATACAAAAAACGGGCTCGCTAATATCGATACATCATATCGTAAGTTTGTTGACTATCGTTGGACGTTAGATTCTGAATTGTTTGACTCGTTTGATACGCTTGCACAACGTGTAGAACAAAGCTATTTAAATGGCTTTTTGAACCCGATGATTAAGCGCTGGTCTGATGTGTATGATATTAAGTCCATTGAATCACAAAAATTGCAGAGAAATTTCTATCGAAACAAGGTTGCTTCAAGCAAAAATCCAGTTGTCGTAATTGTTTCTGATGCATTGAGGTTTGAGTCAGGACAAGATTTAGCGAAGTTTATTAATAGAGAAAATCAACTATCTGCTGAAGTTGATTATATGATTACCGGCGTGCCGTCGGTGACATACTTCGGTATGCCGTCATTACTTCCTCATGAAGAGCTGACGTATGATGCGTCGGTGCCTACGGTTTTGGTGGATGGTGTTAAAGCAACAGATTTGGCTTCAAGAGAGTTGGTTTTGCAAAAACGCAATGCTAAATCAAGGACGATTGCTGCAGATAAGGTGATGAGTACCAAAACGGAAGACTTAAAGTCTGAATTCGTGGGCAAAGATGTTATTTACGTATATCACAACGGCATTGATGCAATTAGCGACAATGCAAAAACCGAACGTAAAACGTTCGAAGCGACTGCTCAGACTGTCAGCGAAATTCAATCAATTATCAAGCGGTTAAGAAGCGCAAATCGCACAAACTTTATTGTGACTGCGGATCATGGATTTATTTATCGTGATTCCGAACTGGACACCACAGATAAGATTGATCTTAAGCCAGCTAACTTTATGAAAAAAGCACCAAGATACGCCGTTTCGAAAGAAAAATTTGAACAGACGGGCGTTGATTCAGTGGCGATTAGTGATGTTTTGGACAATGACCAAGAGGAAATAGTGTACTATCCAACTTCCGCAAACGTCTTTATGTCGCAAGGGGCTGGTAAAAATTACGTTCACGGCGGTGTTTCGCCACAAGAAATGATTGTGCCGGTGATTGCTGTTCACTCAAAGCGTGGGGCAGATACATCTGAAACTGTGGAAGTTCAACTGAGTCCAGTCCCACACCGCATTACTTCTCGAACTATTATTGTCAGCTTTAACCAATTGCAACCAATTAGTTCCGACGTGAATGGCGCTACGTTTGAAGCGAAGTTTGTGGACCAAGCGGGTGACGTCATTTCTTCTACGGAAGTTATTAATGCGTTTAGTGATGACCAAAATCCAAGTAAGCGAATTATTAAGAAACGCTTTGTAATCGCGGACCAAGTGTATGATCAAACGCAAAGTTACTTCTTGATTGTCGAAAATGTTGAAAATAAGCAAGAAACAATTCGCGAAGAATTTACGATGGATCTTGCAATCACTGGAGGTTTCGATTTTGACTTTAGTTAATGATGACAACAACTTACACGATGACTTAGAGAGTTCAAATGACGACGTAGATATTACTGCCACTGAAGTTTTAGCCTCTGGGAGTGATAGTAATTTCGACTTGCTGGACAAGTTGGAAATTAACTTTCCTGGTCGTTTTGTTCGTAAGGATTTGACGCAGCGAATCAAAGAAGGCGCAAACGTGCCGTCTTATGTGTTGGAGTATCTGCTTGGTATGTATGCAAACTCATCGGATCCAGCAACTATCGAGCAAGGTGTAGAAAACGTCAAGAAAACACTAGCAAACAATTATGTTCGTCCAGACGAGGCGGAGAAAATTAAGTCAAAAATTCGAGAGAACGGTGCTTATACCGTAATTGATAAATTGACTGTTACTTTGAACACGCGATTAGATCGGTATGAGGCGGCGTTCAGTAATTTAGGCATTACGGGAGTGCCAGTGGATTCACGTTATCCTCAGGATTATGAGCGTTTGCTAGGCGGAGGTATCTGGGCGATTGTGCGACTAAGTTATTATCACGATGATATGGAAAGTGATAGCACAGCGCCATTCAATGTAGAAAAGCTTACTCCAATTCAAGTTGCCGGACTGGACATGTCTGAAGTTCGACAGGGAAGAGAAAAATTCACTACGGACGAGTGGATCGATTTGTTGCTTCGAACGATTGGGATGGAACCAACTCAATTTGAAAAGCGACAAAAGTGGTTATTCATTTCACGTCTAATTCCAATGGTGGAAAACAACTACAACTTCGTGGAACTGGGTCCTCGTGGAACCGGAAAGTCACACGTGTATAAAGAATTATCACCAAATTCTATTTTGGTTTCAGGTGGTCAAACGACTGTTGCAAACTTGTTTTATAACATGAGCCGCCACCAAGTAGGGCTGGTTGGAATGTGGGATACTGTCGCTTTCGACGAAGTAGCGGGTATTACATTTAAAGATAAAGACGGCGTTCAAATTATGAAAGACTACATGGCATCGGGATCATTCGCACGAGGCAAGGATGAAATTCAAGCAAGTGCGTCAATGGTGTTTGTTGGAAATATCAACCAAAGTGTAGATGTTGTTATGCGGACATCACATTTGTTTGATCCATTCCCCGATGTAATGGCCAACGATTCGGCATTTTTGGACCGAATTCATAATTACTTGCCTGGCTGGGAAATTCCAAAGTATAAGCCTTCTTTTTTTACAAAGGGATATGGCTTCATCACTGATTATTTTGCGGAAGTGATGCGTGAGTTGCGTAAAATTTCATATGGTGATGCTTTCGAAGCGTACTTCAAACTAGGGAATCAATTGAATCAACGTGATACAATCGCGGTTCGTAAGACAGTGTCTGGAATGATCAAGCTTATCTATCCTCATGGAGAGTTTAGCAAGGAAGACGTTGAAGAAGTACTTCGATTCGCCATTGAAATGCGACGCCGTGTTAAGGAACAACTTAAGAAAATTGGTGGCATGGAGTTTTTCGATGTGAACTTAAGTTACATTGATAATGAAACGTTTGAAGAGAAGTTTGTCGCAGTACCTGAACAAGGATCTTCAACATTAATTCCTGTTGGAACTGAGAAGCCGGGGCATGTTTACTCAGTCGGTTATGATGCTGGAAACCGACTGAGTTTGTTTAAGATTGAGACTCAAATGACTGCGGGTAACGGCAAGTTTGCGACTACTGGTATTGGTGGTCACCGTGGCGCGAAGGAAAGTATGGATACAGCATATAAGTATCTGAAAGCAAATGCAGGCCAGGTTAGTGGTACTATCTCGTTGTCACAACATGACTTTATATTGAATGCTACCAACTTAAATAATGGCTTGATGACAGACCATTTGTCATTGGCGACGTACCTTGCTTTGATTTCAATTAGTCTCGCAAAGCCAACTGTTGATAGCCTTGTTGTTGTAGGAGATTTAACAATTGGCGGATCAGTAGTTAAGCCTGAGAATCTTGCTGATACGCTACAGGTTGCACGGGATAGCGGTGCAAAGAAAGTGTTACTACCAATGACCTCAGCTGCCGATTTTGGTACTGTCCCTAGCGATTTGCTAGGATCATTTACAATTATTTTCTATAATACGATTGAAGAAGCTGCTTTTAAGGCTTTGGGTGTTGAATAGTTACAACATATAGTGATTTTAATACAACTATTGGGTTGATTCGTTTGAATCAACCCTTTTTTGTCTGCATTTGCTCTATTAAAAAACTAAAATTTGAATGGTTTTATGATATATAATAAAGGTATCTATTAATAGGGCAGACGATGAAAATGACGGTGAAATCAGATAAACTTGTAATTCAAAATATTCCCTATTCCGAAAAAGGACTAAAAGGTTTAGAACGCATATCACCTGCCGACCGGCAGGTGGCGCTGGTGTCAAAACTGTAAACCCAGATTCTAGGAAAGGAGATGCCTAGTGTCCGTTTCGGATACTTTACAGTTAATGATTGGTTTTGGGACATTTGTCTTGATACTGGTTGGATTAGTTGTTGAGCTGATAAAAAACAGCAACAAAAAATGATCATCTTGCTTTAGCTGGGCTGATGATCATTAGATGAATTATTAACTTAGCCACCGTCTATACGGGTTTGCTAGGAGTCGTAGTTAGCGCTACGGCTCTTTTCTATGTCTTTATTATAGCATAGATTTTTCTTTTGTCACAAATTTAATGTTTTGTTCGCTTGCTTAAACGAACGCTTGTTCGTATAATAAATTATACACAATTGTTTTTGGAGGTTGCTGATGGAAAACGCAATCACAACTGAATATGATTATAGCAAAGAAAAGCGTGGCGTGTTTTTTTTAATTGATTCAAAAAGTTTCTATGCCAGTGTTGAAAATGTTGAGCGAGGCTTTAATCCACTAAAGGGCGATCTAGTTGTGATGTCTGAACAAGCAAACACGAATGGTGGTTTAGTCCTAGCGGCCTCACCAACAGCTAAGAAGGACTTAGGCATTAGTAATGTGATGCGCCAGCGTGATTTACCTGATGTGCATGGCTTGTTTATCGCACATCCTAGGATGAATAATTATATTGCTGAAAACCTAAAAATCAATAATATTTATCGTCAATATACCGATGATATTAATTTGCTGCCGTATTCGATTGATGAGTCTATTTTAGACGTAACCCATTCCTGGCGGTTGTTTGGCAAAACCCCTGAAGAAGTCGCTTTTAAAATTCAAAAGCAAGTTAGAGCGGAAACGGGTGTCTATTTGACAGTTGGCATTGGTGACACGCCTGTACTCGCAAAAATAGCCTTAGACATTGAAGCGAAACACACTAAAAACCTGACGGGTATCTGGCATTATGAGGATGTGCCGACAAAATTGTGGCCAATTACGAAACTGGATGATGTCTGGAGTATTGGTTCCCGCACAGCACACAAACTTGAAGTGATGGGTATCCATTCAATGTACGATTTGGCGCATCAAGACCCTTATCAATTTAGAGCCAAAATGGGATTGGTTGGTGAGCAACTGTTTGCCTTATCTTGGGGCATTGATCGTACTGATATGACTGAGGTGGTCGTGCCTAAAAGCAAATCATACAGTAATTCTCAGGTATTACCGCGTGATTATAAACTAAAAGAAGAGATTGAGATTGTTGTTCGTGAAATGGCTGATCAAGTGGCGACCAGGATTAGAGCACATAAGAAACAAACTTGTTTAGTCAGTCTTTTTATTGGTTATTCCTTTGCAGAAAGCGAACGCCAAGGGTCTCATGGTTTTAGAAAACAACAAAGAATTGATCCCACTAATGATACCCGCAAACTAATGGCAATTATGGTGGCTTTGTTTGAAAAGCATTGGCATGGTGAAGTGATTCGTCATATTGGCATTGATTATGGCGGCTTAATTGAGGACACTGGCGTGCAACTTGACCTCTTTGAGCAACCAGAAAAATCAATTAAATCCAACAAGATTGATCAAATTGTTGATGAAATTCGAAAACGCTTTGGCACCACAGCTCTGATGCGGGCGATGTCCAAAGAAAACGGCGGTACGGCGATTAACCGTGCCAGCCTTGTTGGTGGTCATAACGGAGGTAACAGCTATGAGTGATGCAGAATTCAGTAAGATGATTAACAATTACTTTCAAAACGACTATCGCGAACGTGGTAAGGTGAAGTGGAATGGCTATTTTCTGTCAGACCATACCTCAGCTTTAAAACGTGAAGCACAGACCAAAAATGCAGTGCCTGTTAAATTACCAATGATGTCCTTAACGGCTTGTCAAAATATCTTGCGTCATGCCTCAGCGAATTATGAATTTGTGACTGTACAACAAAATATCTCAGATGCAGATGGTAACCTAGTGCCAAACCTAACAGGCTTAGTAGATGGTTTTTCTGACCTGGGTGTGTATGTGCAAGAGACCTATATTGCCTTTGAAAATATTAGAGCGGTGGTGAAAGAAGAATGAATCAAATTGATGCTATCATTGAAGATATTAAAATGATGTTTACTAAGCAACCCAACACAATTTATGAGGTGAGGGTGGTAGATCAGATATACTCAAAGAAGGTTAATATTTTCTTTGAATATTATAAAATTGGCAAAGCGACCCACTCACAACAAATAGCTCGTTTAGACAGTGAATACAGAGAACAGATACCTGAAATCATTACTAAAATTCGCAAGGAAACGGGTTTAACAGTTAATACCAACATTTAAACAAAGGAAGTTCAAAATGATAATTGATGAACATAGACAATGGCTAATAAATTTTTACAAACAACGTGAGTGGTATCAGTATTCACCGTTTATCCGCCTCAACTTTTTGATGGAAGAGGTTGGTGAGCTGGCACAAACAGTACGGGCCATTGAATTAGGACGTGATCATCCTGGTGAAACATCACAAACACCGACGCAACTTAATGAGCATCTTAAAGAAGAATTAGCTGATGTTTTGGATCAAGTTTTAATTTTGAGTGATAAATATCAGCTAGATGTGGACGACTTAATTGTCCAAAGTGAAACAAAGCTAAAAAAGCGCTTTCATGAAGGCTAAAGATTCATGCTATAATGATAAACGTAAATGATACCAGTGGCATTTACAACGCGCTTAACCATTGGATACCGACTATTATAGTTCGGTAAAAGCTCTGATTATTCAGGGCTTTTTATTTTGTTATGAATTGTTATGACGCGGCCAATATATCATTAGTGCTAATACAAGTGAAAGAATGAGAATAATTAGCACCAGCATCGCTAAGACACTTTTGATGCCAAAAGCAATAGCTAGACTTATCAAAATAATTAGTGGTAAATAAAAGTACCAATATGAAATCAAGTGATCAACAAATAAGATTCCTAAATACAGGAAGGTGTCAAGGATGTTTCCAAGCAACCAGAACAAGAACATCGCCAATAAACATGCACAAAAGATTTACATGATTGTATCCTCCTAATCAGACAGTTGTGTGAGAAAAAGTGAAAAAGGATTCTTCATCACTGAGGGATAATTCAATAGATTCTTAGTACCAAAATGCGATTGCTTGTGGAAAGTGCAGACATGACAACCAAATGTGGTTGGATAACCATTAATAAAACAATAATCTGAAAACATCTGTGGCAAGATCCGTAATAGCTTTATTAATTCGATTCATAATTGTTTTCCTTCTTGTAAAAAAATTTCTGTAAATAAAATTTATATTGAATAATTATGTCGTGTACGATATAATTATTTCCAGAGGAGTTAGTCATGATTAAAAAAGGACAATTATATGACGAACTGTGTTTATCGATATACAATACAAATCGTTATTTTCATCGCTTGTATGCAGAACTGTTAGGGGGTTATGAGTTATCTTATTTACAATATATGTCATTGCTCATTATCTATAAGAAAGAAAAAGCGAAGTTGATGGATATTGGCG
>NZ_VJYC01000010.1:8550-67809 GCF_030400235.1 Leuconostoc sp. UCMA20149 | reverse complement strand
TTCATGATTTCAAAGTGGTCGTTGATGACTTTATCAATTATTACAACAATCACCGTATCAAACAAAAACTCAATGGTCTGTCGCCGGTTCAATATCGACAACTCACCACTGAGTCCGCTAGTTAATTAATTCTATTTTGTCCAACTATTGGGGTCCACTTCAAGTGTTATGGCTATTTTTTATTCAACGTGTACTCTAGCGATGTGTAAGTGGGAAATTTCTAACCACTTATCAAGTCATTTTTTTGATAAATCATTCGCATAAGCATAGCAATAAAAAATCAATCACTGTACCTTTGGTGCGCCCTTCCAAACCGCAATTTCTCCGGTGCCACTTTTGTTATCAATATAATCGGCCACATTATCAGATTGGTAAGCTTTGACAAATTTTTTAATCGCAACGCTATTTTTCTTATTTTTTGTTGTTGCAATAATATTAATTCCCCCGTGGGTATTTTTATCTACTGGCTGCACATATATGGCTGACTTGATCGATCGACCAGATCCGACGATAAAGCTAGGATCAATGGCGGCGACATCTACCTCTGGTAAAGTTCTAACCAATTGGTCAGTTGCTAATTCTTTAAATTTCAAATTCTTTTTATTCTCAACGATATCTTTTACCGTTGGATCTTTTACATTACTGGCTATTTTAATCAATCCCGCAGATTGTAATACCAATAAAGATCTACCTTGGGTAACCTTACTATTTGAAATGCCAACCGTTCCATTTTCTGGAATATCTTTAATTGATTTGTGCTTGTCGGAATATAGGCGACCAGCCACTAAAATTGTTTCCCCGACAGGCACAATATTAGACTTATGGCTCTTATTCCAATCATTCAAAAAGATGTAATGCTGAAACGCATTTGCATCAATATCGCCTGATGATAATGCAGCGTTAGGTTGTGTATAATCCGTGAACGTTTTTATTTTTAAGGTCAGTCCTTCTTTTTTGGCATTATTTTTTATAATTTTCCATTGCTTGTCTGTGCGTTTATCACCTGCCATGATGCCAACTGTCAGTGTCTCTTTATCTTTACTTTGGGTCTGTGGGCCAAAGCTAGCGTAGGCAATACCAGCGATAGCGACGACAGCCACACCACCAACAAGCCATTTAGTTGTTTTACTCATGATACGTATTTCTCCCTGTTTTCTCTAAATGATAATACTTGATTTTTAGAATGGCGATGAATAGGCAAGTTTTTTTCAATCAAAAAAGCCGCTTCTGTACTTTAAAATACAGAAGCGGCTTATCATAAGCGCGATACCATTCTGAGTTTGGACTATTTATTACCAAATAGTTGCTCACTAACCATCGGGCATCGGGAAATGATCCTAGCCGAATGGTGTGCCCGTTAACGGGGGCCAAATCGTTGCAAACTAAACGGTAAACCGATTCGTCTGCACCAATCACAGGTCATTTTCACAATCGCACGCACGCTAACTTACATCACCCGTTAGCTTTCTTGGCTTTGATAAACTGTTACTTTCCTGTTCAATTCGTTTCATTCTAAAAATCGTTATAGATAATATTACATCCCATTCAAACTAATGTCAACCAACAACTTAAATGACCACTGTTTTTCATTACAAATAAATATCGTAGTAAAAAATGGTAGATCAATTTTGCAGTTAATATTCAGAAAAAAGCAATGTCATGAACAATCACATACCAACATTTCTTAACGGTGTTTTCGTTGTTGATTTAGATAAATATAAAAAATGCTCAACTTCTCTGTTTGGAAGAAGTTAAGCATTTATATGATTATAAATTGATAAGTAGATATGCCGACGAGAGGATTCGAACCTCCGACCCCAGGTTTACGATACCCGTGCTCTACCAACTGAGCTACGTCGGCATGACTCCGACTGCCGGGCTCGAACCGGCGACAACCTGATTAACAGTCAGGTGCTCTACCAACTGAGCTAAGTCGGAATGACATTTGTTGCTTAACACAACTATTTTATTATGCCATGAACAACCCGTCATGTCAACCATTTATTAGTTGAATCATGTCAACCATTTATTAGTTGAAAAAAGAAGCAAACCAACTGGTTTGCTTCTCATAAAACTCCGACTGCCGGGCTCGAACCGGCGACAACCTGATTAACAGTCAGGTGCTCTACCAACTGAGCTAAGTCGGAATAACATTGCTGACACAACTTAATAATTATAACTAATTGTGCAGCAATTTGTCAATAGTTTTCTAATAAATCGAATGATTCATTTATTCTGGACGCATCGTTGGGAACAAAACCACATCACGAATTGTGTCAGAATCAGTCAGTAACATAATCAAACGGTCAATACCAACACCTAATCCACCCGTTGGTGGCATACCGTATTCCAAAGCCTCAATAAAGTCTTCATCAATACCCTCAGCCTCATCATTACCATTTTCACGTTCGGCAGCCTGTGCTTCAAAGCGTGCCCGCTGGTCGATAGGATCATTTAATTCAGTGAAGGCATTGGCATATTCACCACCCATGATAAACAACTCAAAACGATCCGTGAAACGTGAATCGTCAGCGTTACGTTTTGCTAAAGGTGAGACTTCAACAGGATGACCATAGACAAATGTAGGTTGAACCAAAGTATCTTCAACAAATTCCTCAAAGAATGCATTGATGATGTGACCAACTGCCCAATACTTTTCGTATTTGACATGATGCTCATCTGCTAACTTTTGAGCCGCTTCAACTGACATATCTTGCCAAAAATCAACACCAGTGCGATCCTTAATCAAGTCAATCATGTGTGCACGTGCAAAATTCTTTGATAGATCAATTTCAGTGCCTTGATAAGTAATTTTTAGGTCATCAGAAACAACGCCTGCCGCTGCCTTAAAAATACCTTCGGTTTCGTTCATGACATCAGTGAAGTCCCAATAAGACGCATACGATTCCATCGTCGTAAATTCAGGATTATGCTTGGGATCCATCCCTTCATTTCGGAAAATACGTCCGATTTCATAAACACGTTCCATGCCACCAACAACCAAGCGCTTCAAATAAAGTTCTGTGGCAATACGCATATACATATCAATGTTCAAAGCATTGTGATGTGTGATGAATGGACGAGCGGCAGCGCCACCAGCTTCTGTTTGTAGAATGGGTGTCTCCACTTCTAAGAACTCATTTTTGTCCATGTAAGCGCGAATGGCTGATATAATGTGTGACCGTTGTTGGAACTTTTTGAATGATTCCTCATTAGCAATCAAATCCAAATAACGCTTACGGTAGCGTGTTTCGACATCTGAAATACCATGGAACTTATCAGGCATTGGACGAAGTGCTTTTGACAAGTGTGTCAAATGCGTTGCCAAAACTGTTAATTCGCCGGCTTCCGTCTTCATCATGATACCCTTAATACCAAGAAAATCACCCAAGTCAGCGCGCTTAATAATTGGGTAATTTTCGCCTAAGTCATCACGCTTAGCATAAACTTGGATTTTGCCTGACACGTCGCGAAAGTCCGCAAAAATAACTTTACCGGCACCACGCTTAGCCACCATACGGCCAGCAATCGTCACCTCATGTTGTCCTGCTTCAAGTTCTTCTAAAGTACTATTATCGTACAAATCATGTAATTCTTGCGCTTTAGCTGAGCGTTCGAATCGTTTGCCAAATGGATCTAAATGTAAATCATCAACAAGAGTCGCTAACTTCTGACGACGGGCTAACATTTGATCATTAAGGGCTTTTTCTTCAGCCATTCGTATAAAATCCTTCCCTGATGAGCGCTTTTTGAACGCACTCCCACTAATTAAATATCATACCAAAAAAACAGCATAATCTCAAAATTATGCGTTGTTTTCTTCAATTTGTTTCAAAATTTCTCGCAATTCTGTTGCTGTGAAAAAGTAACGTTTGCCTGAAAACTTACCCACAACTTCTGCACCATCATCTTCATCAATCATGGCTTTTATTTCTTCTGCCGGTAACGTCGCTAACATCTTAGCATAAGCAGATTTTGGTGGTTCGGCTGCTAAACCGACACCGGCTGTTTGCAAAATATTAACTTCACCTTTTCCAAATATTTCTTCTAAGATGTCTAGCGGTGTGTACCCATCTGACAGCATATCAGATAGCGGTCGCATGTTAGCCAGTGCTTTCTCAAGTTGATCAATTGATGCATCGCTGGCGCCTGGTAATGCTTGTACTAAGAATCCACCTGCCACACCAACTGTATCATCTTCGTTCATATAAACCGAAACACCAATTGCCGATGGAATTTGTTCAGACTGTGCCAAATAGTAAGTAAAATCATCACCAATTTCACCGCTCACCAATTGACTTTGTCCAATATAGGGATTGGCGTATGGTGCAAATTTGGTTACTTGCAAAACCCCATTGTGCCCGACTGCTTGCGCAACATCCAATTGTCCGGCATCATTCAATATCACATCTAGTTGCGGATTGGTCACATACCCGCGTACACTGCCTTTAGCGTCTGCTTCTACCACAACGTTGCCAATTGGTCCACGGCCATTGAGCTGAATTGAGAGACGTTCTTCCCCTTTTAAAACAGCCTGTGCCATTAACGTTGATGCTAATAAACCACGACCCAAAACAACCGAAGCGATACGCGATGTATCATGAGTTTGTGCTGCTTCTCGAACTAAATTTGTCCCATTCACAGCAAATGCACGAAAGTCATTATTTTTTGTAATTGCCTTAATAAACTGATCAGCCATTTAATTATTTTCCTTAACTTCAAATAAAAAAGTCGACCTGACGGTCAACTTCTATTTTACTAATTTTTATCATGATTGTCATCAGTTGGTGCATCATCAGGTGCTTCAACAACTTCTGAATCGGAAGTTGTATCATCATCTTTTGACTCACTATCTGGATGTTCATATTTTTCTTCAGCTTGAGAATCTTTTGCATCGGCTGCTGCCTTAGCTTCTTCAAACGACTTGGCAGTTGCCAATTGATCATCATCTTGGACATCTTTACGTGTAAATTCACCCGTTTCATAAATGTCTTTAATTTGTCTTTCGTCCAACGTTTCAACTTCAAGCAAAGCTTCAGCAATAGCTGTCAACTTATCTTTGTGCTCTTGCAAAATCGTTAACGCATCGTTGAAAGCCTCTTGTGCCAAACGACGAACTTCTTCATCAATCAGACGTGCAGTTTCTTCAGAATATGCGCGATTGCCACCTTGATCAGCATAACCAACACTGGCATTACCTTCAAGTTGTACCATACCTAACTTATCTGACATACCAAAAGCAGTTACCATTTGACGTGCCAATCCTGTTGCTTGCTGGAAATCGTTGGAAGCACCAGAACTTGCTTCATTAAACATGAAGATTTCGGCGGCACGACCACCCATCAAACCAGCTAATTGTTCCTTAGCTTCAGAATACTTCAAGTTGTAACGATCGTTTTTGGGCGTCATTAGGGCATAACCACCAATGCGACCACGTGGGACGATTGTTACCTTACGAACAACTGAAGCTTCTGAACGGACCAACCCAACCAACGCATGCCCCGCTTCGTGATAAGCGGTTGTACGTCGTTCTGATTCTGACATACCACGATTTGTTTTCGCAGGACCTTGGAAAATACGATCTTCCGCTTCATCAATATCAGCAGCATCAACCTTTTTCTTATTGCGACGAGCTGCTAACAACGCTGCTTCGTTCAACAAGTTTTCTAAGTCGGCACCGACATATCCTGGTGTCTGTTGCGCAATTGCTTTCAAATCAACGTTGTCAGCTAATGGCTTATTTTTGGCGTGAACATTCAAAATTGCTTCACGTCCTTTAACATCTGGTGCACCAACCAAAATCTTACGATCAAATCGACCAGAACGAAGCAAAGCCGGATCCAATACATCTGAACGGTTGGTAGAAGCCAAAATAATTACACCCTCTGAACCTTCAAAACCATCCATTTCAATCAAAATTTGGTTCAGAGTTTGTTCACGTTCATCGTTACCGCCACCCATTCCGGTACCACGGCGACGACCAACAGCATCAATTTCATCAATGAAAATAATTGCTGGGGCAGACTTCTTAGCGTTTTCAAACAAGTCACGAACACGTGAAGCACCAACACCAACAAACATTTCCACGAAGTCCGAACCAGACATTGAGAAGAATGGTACACTGGCTTCACCAGCGACAGCCTTTGCCAGTAATGTCTTACCAGTTCCCGGAGGTCCTTCCAAAAGAACCCCCTTTGGTATACGAGCCCCTAAACTCACAAATTTCTTTGGTGATTTTAAGAATTCAACAACTTCAACCAGTTCTTGTTTTTCTTCTTCTGCACCAGCGACATCGGCGAACCGAACTTTATTGTCTTTGGGATCTGATGGCTTAGCCTTTGACTTGCCAAAGCTCATCATACCGCCTTGACCGCCTTTACCACCACCAGCTTGATTCATCATGACATAGAAGACAGCCACGATTAGCAACACTGGAATGAGTGATACCAACAAGTTTAGCCAAAAACCAGAATTTTCAGCCTGTTTTGTAACTAATTCAGTCTTCGTCTTGCTTGCAGCTTGCGTAACTTCCTTCAATGAGGCATCGTTAGGTAGCAAAGTTGACGTGAATTTTGTCACCTTTTGAGTTGGCTGTAAGAAACTAATACCGCTATCTTTAGAAGCAGTTTGTGCTTTTTTATAAGTACCAGTAATATTATAAATACTGTTACCAGGTTGCACTGTAATTGACTTGATTTCTTTGTCATTCAGCGCCTTAATAAATTCACTTGATGTTAAGGTTTTAGTCGTTGACTTATCGTTACCGAACAAGCCATAAAACATGCCAACAACAACAAGAAAGATAAAGACGTAGAAAATACTATTTCGAAAGAAACCGCCTTTGTTATTTTTCATCGTAATTCCTCAATTTCTATTTGGTGTACACTTCTTTTTTCAAAATACCAACGTACGGTAAGTTCCGATAAAAGTCTTTGTAATCTAGACCATATCCGACCACAAATTGATTACGGACATCAAAGCCAATATAGTCAGCAGTTACTTCAACCTTACGTCCCTCTTTTTTGTCCAATAAAGTCGCAACTTTAATTGATCGCGCACCCCGTTTAGCCAGTAATTCTTTCATAAACAGCAAGGATTGACCAGTATCGACAATATCTTCTAAAATAATCACATCACGATTCTGAACATCTGACCGAATGTCTGTCACCAATGTGATTTCATCAGTACTTGCAACGCCGCCGTGATAACTAGAAATTTTAATAAATTCTAATTCTGCGTATAAATCAACCTCACGGATCAAATCAGCCGTCCAAAGGTAAGCACCTTTCAACACTGACAAGAACAAGGGACGCTCGCCTGCGTAATCTTCAGTAATTTGCTTACCTAAACGCTGGGCAGCTTGCTGAATGCTTGCCTGATCGTACAAGACTTCTTCTATATCGTTATCCACTTATGTTTCCTCAATTCGCCATACAAGCCAATTTGGCTGCGTATTTTGTTTAACAGTATATTCTGCACTGACACGCCATTCATCGTTGCGTACCTGCACTGCGACAATACGATCATCCGCCGTTGTAAGCACTAACATTGCTTCACGTTCTTGTAACGTTAGTTTTTCATCAATTGCTAGTCGTCTCAACTTTTTATGGCCGTTTATGAGAGCAATTTTATCACTAGCGTTAGCCAAACGCAAGCAAAGCACTGCCTTTTCGGAACCGATTGAAAATGCAACAGCAGAATCGTCAAGAATTGGCTCGTGATCAGTCCATAACCATGACTTATTTGCCAAAAAATACCGTTGATTCAATTTTAACATAAGTGGCGACAAAACTTGGTTCCTATTTTGCTCTTTTTGTAGTCCAAGTTGATTATAGCTTTTGACTAGTTGCACACCTTGATTCAAAGTAATACGACCATTTGGCTTTGAATCATTATTGAGAAGTTGAAGCGCTTGCAAAATTTGGCTCTCTTTAATATTAAATATTTGTTGTGCTTGCAACCAATATTTTAATGTAGGTGCCTGCCATGCCTGTGGAATCGTATGCCAAGACGCGATATTTTGCGCATAAATGGCAGCTTGTTCGTCAATTAAACGTTCTTGATTTTGAATTTGTTGCGCCATGTCATTAATATGTCGAACAGCTTGCGCATTAATGGTTGTGAGTTTTGGCAGCACATCATTACGCAATAAGTTTCTCGGCGTGTAATCGGGATCCGAGTTAGTACTATCTTCTCGCCATTTCAACTGATTACGATGAGCATAGGCAATTAATTCTTGTTTAGTCAACGTCAAAAAAGGACGAATAATACGGTTCGTTTTAGTCATCATGCCCGCCATCTGACGTAATTGACCACCTCTAATCATTTTCAATAAAACTGTTTCTGCCTGGTCATTAGCATGATGCGCCACGACGATGGTGTCCGTTTGATACCGATTTGCTAACGCATTAAAAAAATCATAGCGAAAAATTCGAGCTTCTTTTTCAACGGCATGATTAGGTCTGTTTTGCCAGTCACGCTGTTCAAAAATGACATTCATTTTTTGGGCTAGTTTGGCCACAAAAGACGCATCTGCATCGCTTTCTGGACGTAAATGATAGTTGACGTGCGCGACGACAATCCGGATTGGCATTTGCGCTAGTGCGTGGAGTAACACAACAGAGTCCACGCCACCAGAAACAGCCACAATAACCGTTGCTGGCCACGACTTTTGTTTAATTACTTGTTTAATTTTTTCCATTATTATGAAAAAGGCACCCCTTCGGGTGCTTCTCCTAGTTATTATCTGCAGGTAAGTTATAAATGATTTCGCCGGGTTTTGAGTAACCATATTTATCGCGTAGTAATTGTTGCAAATAAGTAGGATTTTTAAGACGCTTAACATTTGTCGCTAACTGCGTATTTGTTTTTTGAACGTGTTCCAAGCGATCCTGAGTTTTGGTCAGCTGCTGATTAGCCGCATGTAGTTTTACCTGACCAATCAATAATTGCACGGCAAAAATAGTCGCCACTAGCGCGCCAATCAATAAAATGTTTTTCTCGCGACGCGCATGGGCTCTACGATAATGCTTCGCTGCCTGTGCATTTGCTAATTCAGAATTTTGAATTTCACGTGCAATTGCTGGATTAAGTGGCGTAATATTTGATTGTTTTTTTTGTCTATAAACCGCCATGTGAATTTTACCTATAACAAGTGTCGCACGTTCTTTAACACTTTTCAACAATCTTTAGATTTGTTTAATAATTGTGCTTACTTTTCGTCACCGACTTCTCGAAAGTCTTGCGCATACGTTTCACGCAAAACTTCGTACATGTCAGCAGATTCTTCTTTTTTGGTCGTTTCCACAATCTTAACCACTTTAACAGTCACCGTTTTGTTACCAAAACGAATTTCAAGTTCATCGTTTGTAGCAACATCTGTTGAAGACTTTGCCACCTTACCATTAATTGAAATACGTCCCTGATCGGCAATTTCCTTTGCAACGGTACGCCGCTTAATTAAGCGAGAAATTTTAAGGTATTTATCTAAACGCATAAGTTACTCCTTTTCTAGTTCAGTTTGTTCTTTTTCAATCACGACTAATAGGAAATCTCTCAAAATATTGAGCCATATACTGCTTTCAGCAACATCATTAACGGTCAATATTACCTGCAAGTCACCTGATTCGGTTCGTACTGCTGCTTTCAGTGGCACATCTATGAGCGCTTCAAAAATCGTCTCACCTGATAACTTTGCCGTGGCTTGTGCATTAAATGTAATGGTTAACTGCTTACGTTGACGCCGTATATTGACAATTTGCGCTTGATCAGCTAATTGTTTAATCCGACCGACCAACAATAAGCGAGCCACTTCATCCGGCATTTCGCCAAATCGATCCAACATGTCCGCTTCAATATCTTCAAACACATCGTCTGTCTTTGCTTGCCGTACCCGTGTATAAAGTTCAATTTTTTGCGCATTATCACTGACATAATCGTCTGGTAAATAAGCTAGAACTCCTAAAATCAGCTCAGCATCTGTTTCTGGTTGATCTGAAGTAACAGCCTGCCCTTGCTTTTGAGCAACAGTGTCTTTCAACATCTGTGTATACATATCATAACCCACAGAGTCAATAAAGCCATGTTGTTGCTTCCCTAACAAATCACCCGCACCACGAATACTCAAATCACGCATTGCAATTTTAAAACCAGAGCCCAATTCAGTAAAGTCGCGAATTGCTTCCAATCGTTTTTCAGCTTCTTCAGAAGGTGTTCTAGTAAATGGATAAGTGAAATATGCATAAGCTAGTCGTGTTGATCTTCCAACCCGACCACGCAATTGATACAATTGTGACAATCCCATGTGATCAGCATTTTCCACAATTAACGTATTAGCGTTAGGAATATCCACACCAGTTTCGATAATTGTTGTTGTCACCAAAACATCATATTCACCATTCAAGAAATCATATAAAATACTTTCTAACTGTGTCTCAGACATTTGGCCATGAATTGCTGCCACTCTGGCACTTGGCACAAGATCTTCGATTTGACTCACAACACGATCTAAATCCATCACACGGTTGTGTAAATAGAAGACTTGGCCATCACGTGCAATTTCTTTTTCAATGGCATCACGTACCACAGTCCAATCAGCTTCCATGACATAAGTCTGAATGGGATAACGGTTGGCTGGTGGTGTCTCAATGACTGACAAATCACGTGCTCCGACCATTGCCATATTCAATGTTCTAGGAATTGGCGTCGCTGTCAATGTCAACACATCAACGCTAATGCGCAACTGCTTGAGGCGTTCTTTATGTTTGACGCCAAAACGTTGTTCTTCATCAATAATCAACAACCCTAAGTCAGCAAAGTTAACATCTTGACTCAACAAACGATGCGTACCAACCACAACATCTAATTCATGTGCCTTGAGCTGGCTAATCACTGCTTTGTTTTGAGATGGCGTCTGAAAGCGACTCAATACGCCAATTCTGATTTCTGGAAAATCGTCAAACCGCGCTTTCATTGTTTCATAATGTTGTTGTACCAAAATCGTTGTTGGTGCTAAAAAGGCAACTTGTTTCCCAGCACGAGCCGCTTTAAACACTGCACGTAAGGCAACTTCCGTCTTACCAAAGCCGACATCCCCGACCAATAAGCGATCCATTGGTCTGATTTTTTGCATATCAACTTTAATTTCTTCGATACTGCGAATTTGGTCTGGGGTTTCAGGATAGCGAAAGGCTGTATCAAACTTCAATTGCGCCGTATCGTCCGGTGGAAATGCAAATCCTTGTTGTGCTTCACGCTTGGCATATAATTCAAGCAAATCATCCGCAATATCTTCTATTTTTGCGGCAACTTGTCGCTTGGTTTTAGCCCATTCACTGCCACCTAACTTATTCAGCTTTGGTGCCTTAGCAGCATCTGACGCACCGATATATTTCTGAATTAAATTCAGTTGCGTCACTGGAATGAAAATCTTAGCGTTTTGTTGATAAGCAATTGATAGATAATCTTGCTTGCCACCATCTGCTTCAATGGTTTGAAGGCCTTCGTAACGTCCAATACCATGATTAATGTGAACGACATAATCACCAACGTTCAACTCATTATACGATTTCAAACGCTCTGCGTTAGCAATCTTTCGCGTACGTGGTGCTGTTTTGTGCGTTTGTGCAAATAATTCTCGTTGCGTGAATACTGTCAAATGCAACTGTGGCCACTCAAATCCCGTTGTCAACGCGCCAGACATAATCTGAACTTGATTAGGTAAAACTTCGGTTGTTTCAGTAATTGGTATTTTAAAATCAACAAGTGACGACGCAAAATCATGGCGCTGCTTGGCATCATCAATCATCAAAATGACTGTCGTCCCAGCTTCTTGTGCGTATGTTAAATCATTCTTGAGGGCATTGATTTGGCCATAATATTGGTTCGCTGGTCGCGTTGTTATTTCAACCATTGCATCAAATTTAATACGATTCAAACCACGTTGAAAGTTGGCCAAATATAAACTGGTGCGTTGATTATGCGCAATTTGATCAGCAATGTCAACACGCCACGTTTGGTGTGGCAATAATTGAAAGCTTTCAATTTGTTTGTCAATCCATTCTTGGTCACGGGTTAATTGCTGTAATCTTGTTTCGGTGAGACGCGTGTACTCATCAATCACTATCAAGGCGTCATCACGAAAATAATCGAGTAAGGTTGTTTGTCCATTGAAAAAATATTGCATATAAGGCAACAATTCCGGTCCACGTTCATGGGCATTTAGAACATGTTGTGTTAAAGCAAAACCGTCAGTAGCATGTTTTTTTGCAGCCCCATTTAGGCGGGTACGATTATCACTAAACGCGGTTTCAATGGCTAATTTAGCCTGATCGTATTGTGACTCTGACACAACAAAGTCAGTTGCTGGATCAATTGTTACTGCTTCTAAACTAGCGATGCTTTTTTGGCTTGTAACATCAAATTGTTTTAATTGATCTAATTCATCGTCAAAAAAATCCAAACGAATCGGATCGTTGGCTGTTAGCGGATAAATGTCAATGATTGAACCACGTTGCGCGAACTCACCGGGTGTTTGTACGAGCTTTACTGGTGAGTACCCCATCATCATCAACGTGTTCTTGATCTCTGAAAATTCATAGGTCTCACCAACGTGAATCGTCAAGCGAGCAGCCGTCACGGTTGCCATATCAGGCAGTAGACGTTCTGCACCCGCTAAATTAGTCACAACTATCATAGGTTGACCAGTCACGAGTGCCATCAGTGTTTGTAAACGCTGCAAGCGTAATTCTGATGAACTAATCGCCATCTCCGTTGCCACTGATTCTTCTGCTGGAAATTGGTATACATCATCAACTAATGCAGCAACGTCAAAATAAAGTTGTTCCGCGTGTGTTTGTGTGTCAGCAATGACCAGAATTTGACGGGGATTAGCATTAAAAATAGCGGCAATGCTTGCTGCCTTTACTGTGCCATTCACGCCTAAAAGCAACTGTGTTGCGGCACCAGTTGCTTGTTTGACAATTGTTTGAATTGTATCTGTTTGACTTAAATATTTAACTAAACTCATTTACCCGTTATATTGATTGCTTAACTCGGCGATTGTTGCCCCGTTGATCCAATCAGAAATGGCCTGCGTGCTGCGTGCAAGCATTGTCTCGACGATTTCTGACTCTGCTTTTGAAAAATGACCCAAAACATAGTTAATCACCACTTGTTTTTCATGCTCTGGGTGTCCCAGTCCAAACTTCAAGCGCAAAAATGTTTGTGAATCTGTGTGCGCCATAATACTTTTGAGTCCATTGTGTCCACCGGCTGATCCTTTCGCACGAAAACGTAATTTGCCAAAGGGCATATCCATGTCATCAGCTAACACCATGATATCAGTCACATCACCATCATAGTAATCTAAAATTGCCCGAACCGCTTTACCTGAATCATTCATATAAGTGGTCGGCTTGACCAGCATAACTGGTACGCCATCAACTTGAATTTTAGCGGTTAATGCAAACTGCTTTGTTGGTGAAAAAGTTGCATTGTGAGCAGCCGCAAAAGCATCAATTGCCATGAATCCAATGTTATGACGCGTCTGATCGTACTTTTCACCAATGTTTCCTAACCCAAAAATAAATTTCATAATGACTATTTCTTTCTATAATTTCACTTCTTCCAGTATACCACGCGCGCAGCGTGATTTTGTGTTATCATATTGTATGGCGGTTTCATGATAAAAAAATTAGATTAGGACACGAATATGTTTCAAAAATCTTTAGTTATCCCAAAATCACAATTGACCACTGTGACCGAAAATACGACAATTCAAGAAGTTTATGATATTTTCGATAATCCAGACAACGCTCACACTCGCACCATGCCTATATTAGATGAGTCTGGACGCCTTTTTCGTGGGAACATTTATAAACAACACGTCTTTGAACACATTGCCAAAGGCGGTGATATGAGTTTGCCAGCAACGGCTATTATGCGCAACTCAACTAAATTTATTTATACCACAAGTAAATTCTACGAGGTTTTCTTTGCCATTCGCGATTTACCTTTTATAGCTGTTTTAGATGAAAATCATCAATTTTATGGCATTTTCACACACGATGCTTTAATGGATTTATTATCTCAAAGTTGGTCTGTTCGCTCTGGCGGTGTTGCTATCGCTGTGGCAACACATAATAAGCAGGGTGATCTAAGTAAAATATCGAAGATTATCACTCGTTACTCAAACGTCGAATCTTTATTAACGATTCGCTCTGAAGGTAAACCGTTGACCGTTCTTTTCACATTACCCCTACAGGCAGAAAGTGAACAGTTAGACAAGCTTATCAAACATTTAGAAAAAAAACAATACACTGTTGATAGTGTCGAAAATTTAAATCGCTTCAAATAAAAAATCTGTGACATACAATGCGGATTTAAAAAGTTACGCTAACTTTTTAAATCCACGTTAAACATCACAGATTTTTTTATAACCATATACCAGCCATAATCACAACGGTCATCCCCAACATCACAACAACCAAATTTTTAATGGCCAAAACAAATGTCTCTCTTTTGATTGGGCGGTCTACAAAGCCCTTGGCATTTTTTAAGACAATTGGTAACAGTGCAATCATAGCGTATGTCGTAATTGGTAACCAGCCCACACTTGTAGCAATCAGCAATTCAACAAACGCCAAAATGGCAAAAAAAACATACATGCGCTTAGCCAACGCAATCCCCATATAATGGACCAATGTATGTCGATTATTGCTTTCATCCTCATCATGATCGGCAATATTATTCGCAAACATAATTTCTGCAATAAATATCACCAACGGGAAACTGACAATAAACCATTGAAACAAGACACTCACCGTTGGTGTCATTCTCGTGTTGACGTACACTTGTGCCACAAATATAAAGTATCCCATTGTAATACCTGAGACAATTTCACCAAACGGCGTATTGGTAATTGGCTTTGGACCGGCAGAGTACAAATAACCAATCACAAAACTCAAAATACCAATAATCCATGTCACATAGTCAGTCAACAACGCCACTGTAATGCCCGCTAAAACAGCAATTAACGCCAACCACATGGCAACATGTAAAACTTGTTTATCAGTAATCACCTCACCAGCAGCTTGTTCCCTCAAAAAATCGTTTGCTTTTTGTCGCTTATTATCTTCATAGCGATTGAACGTATTCACCGCAAGATGCACACTGACAGTCGCAATAATCAATAATGCAGCGTTTAACCAATTTAATCTGCTATACTGCCATTGACTGTACACCAATCCGACCAAAAGAGGCGCAACACTAGGAATCACCACGCGAATTTCAACTAAATCTAAAAATTGTTTTGGTGTCATCATTTCAAAAATCCTCTGATATTCATTGTATCAGAAAATAAAAACGCGACACAATTAAAGTGCCGCAACAAAATCATCAAATTGCTGATCTAAAGCTTGAAAATAAGCGTCTCGTCCTTTTTTAGGTGCTTCCAAAACATACCCTAAGAGAAAATCTTGTACATCGTCATTAGTAATCAGTGACATAAAGGCTAACAAGTCAGCTTCCGTGGGTAATTCTAGATTCTTCTTTAGAATCATAATACCAACATCACCAAATAAAAGATCTGCCTGAAAACCTGTTGGTCCGCCTTTGATAGCGACAAAAATATTCTCGTCATGGTCAATCCAAACTCTTAGCTCATCTTGGCTTTCAGCTAGAAAAGGTAATTGGGCTCTTTCCGCAGCATGCGTCAGTGCCGCCAGTTGTTGCTTATCCGTTAATCCTACTTGTTTTGTCATTTGTTGCACCTTCTTCTAAGCTAATCATGATACTTTTTAGCCTAAAATGCAAGCGTTTACACTTTAATGACGTTCGTATGGTGTTAAACGCACCTGTCCGTCAAGATACTCGCCAACAAAAATATCACTGACTTGCTCATATCCTTGTCGCTTGACCTCGTCTGCCAACCATTCTGAATCACGACCAATTAAATCAAGTAAATCAGCGTTAATTTGGCCATCAAAAATGATGGGATACTTCATATTTTCTTCACCTTCAAGAATCACGGTTAGTTGACCATTCTGCTCTAGAACGGCACGCTTAACTTTGGAAAGATCGTAAACACTTTGCGCACGTAATTTAAACATCAAGTCATTCGCAGATAGACCGGCACGCAACACATTTTTAATAGCTACTTCACCACGCTCAACCACTACTTTTGGCTGTCCGTCAATAAGGAGCTTGACGAAGTGATTATGTTCTTTCATGAATTTGACCGTCATCACCAACATTGTCCAAATGATCAGCACAATGGTGAATTGAAACACAGTGATAGTGTCAGAGTAAATGACGGCACCAATAATGCCACCTAAAACGTAGTTTTGCACTTGATCCAGTGCATTAGTTGGTGCCAAATTGCCTTTGCCCATAATATTGATTTGCACGATTAAGGCAAATAGACCAATGGCAAGCTTCGTTAAAATTGGTAAATAAATACTCATTTGACAACCTTCACTTCCGGATTAACTAGATAAGCACGCGTTAAACTATAGGATTGCTGATCTGCACTAATAGTGACACGATAATATTTTTTAGACATTTTAACAATCATGCCATCACTGACAGCTTGCGTGTTAAAAAATATCTTATCTTTCGCAACACCCTGTGTCGTCGCAAATTCACTGACAAATGAAGCCATTTGGGTTTGTTGATCATCACGTGATTTGGCTTGCTGATAGTCCGTATATCGAGCACCCGCCAAAAAAAGAAATAATAGCAACGCAATAATACTTAAGTCACGATAACGTGTTTGCATACGATTCCGCAAAAACGCCACTGCACCAACAGCCATGAACACAAAAGCAATCACCATCAAATAAATGCCGATTGTATCATTAATGTTAGTTTGTTGTACCAAATACTTGGCAGAATAAAAAGTCATCGTATATTACCTCGGTAATTATCATACCACACAACAAATTGCTGACACCGTCCCTTGAAGCACATCTTAAAAAGCGCTATATTGGACTTATTATTAAAAAGGAGTTCATTATGTCTTCAGAAATTACAACACAATCAATTGCACAATTCCGTGAAGCAACAGCAACGTCACAAAATGCAGTTGTTCGCCGTGCCGTCACCAAAAATGGTATTAACAATGCAAGTTACAATCAAGAGGTTGTTAATGCCAACGTGCCAACTTTCGCCATTGACCTTGATACAGGCAAAGTCGCTAATCAAAAACAATCTGGTCGTTGCTGGATGTTTGCTGCTTTGAATACCATGCGTCATGACATGAAAGATATGTTTCATCTCAGCGACGAGTTCCAATTGTCTCAAAGTTACACTTTTTTCTGGGATAAATTTGAAAAAGCTAATTACTTTTATGAAAATATTTTAAACACTGCCAATGAACCACTGGATTCACGTCGCGTCGCTTTCTTATTAGCAACGCCACAACAAGATGGCGGTCAATGGGATATGATTGTTGCCATCATCGACAAGTATGGTGTTGTACCACAATCAGCTTATCCAGAGTCCCAAGCCTCTTCTGCGTCAAAAGAGTTTAACACGACATTCAACACACTTTTGCGCCACGATGCTGTTATTTTGCGGGAACTAGTAGCTAATCACGCCGGTGAGCAAGAAATTGCAAATACACGTCAGAAAATGTTGGCTAATGTCTACCGCGTCTTGTCAATTACATTTGGTGAACCACCAGTTAAATTTGACTTTGAGTATCGTGATGAATCACAGAACTTCCACATTGAGCGTGATTTGACACCTCAAACCTATTTCGACAAATTTGTTGGTTGGGATTTGGGCAATTACGTTTCAATTATTAATGCGCCTACTGATGACAAGCCATTTAATGCCACTTATAATGTTGATATGCTTGGCAACGTTGTCGGTGGACGAGAAGTTAAGCACCTCAACGTGACTATTGATAAAATGAAATCACTTGCTATTGCACAATTGAAAGCAGGTCAAAGCGTCTGGTTTGGTGTTGATATGGGACCTCAAGTAGATCGCGACAATGGTCTGATGGCGGACGGCGTCTTTGCAACTGATTCACTATTTGACATTGATTCAACAATGACAAAGGCCCAACGCCTTGACTATGGCGAAAGTTTAATGACACATGCTATGGTATTGACCGGTGTTGATTTTGACGAAAATGGTCAACCAACCAAGTGGAAAGTCGAAAATTCATGGGGTGAAAAAGCCGGTAAAAAAGGATATTTCACAATGTCTGACGAATGGATGAGTGAATATGCCTACCAAGTTGTGGTCAAAAAAGAATTCCTCGGCGCTGACTTAGTCGATATTTATGATAACGCTACGCCAAAATTGCTCGCCCCTTGGGACCCAATGGGTGCATTGGCTTAATATTTGGATTAAGGAGTGAACATTTGGCATGTCGCTAAAAGAAAAATTGCAATGGCTAAGTCAATCTGAAGGCCAATCTATTCCAGACGATTTGTTAGATCAGATGATTACAAATATTGGCTCACTAGATTCAGAACTCCGGGACACGTTAAATTACAACCTATTTGCAGAGGCAGTGACAGCTGGCAACTTAACATTAAAGCAACAGCAAGAAGTAACACAACGTTTGTTGCGTAATCGATTTTTACTCACCAACATTGATAATTCTCAGGACAATGAGTCCATTTTCAAAAGAAGTTTTACGGCACTCTTTTTGGCAGCGTTAGCTTATCGCCACAATAACTCACCATTTTTGTCGCAACAACAAGAACGAGAACTTATTAAGCAAACCATTTCTTATTTGCAATTAGAACATGATTTCAGAGGTTTAACTTTACACGGCTGGGCTCATGGTATTGCACACAGCGCTGATTTGATTGATGAAATCATTAATTTTCAATCATTAAATCACCAAGATATTATTGCATTCTTGACTGCAATTAAAAATGTATTGCATCGTCCATTTTTGCTCACAGCCGATGAACCTGGGCGTTTGGTCATACCCGTTCAGCATTTGAGTCATACCAAATTGATAACTGATGAAGAGTTGACAGAATGGCTAACAGACCTAAACCATATTAATGCAGATGAATTTGATGCTTATGGTAATGTTTCGTTGTTCATGGTTAAATTACAGTCTTTATTGCTTATCACGGAAAATCCTGACCACTCTCTTTCAGAAACTGTGAGTTGTATCATTAAAAACAATTATCAACGTTTTGGATATCTTTAATGCCAATATTAAACAGAAACATACTGTTGTTTTCAACTAACCGTTTTGGGTCACTTTGATGACAATTTTTCAATCTTTAACATAAATAAAAACGCGACATATCGGGTGTTCATCATCCGGTATGCCGTGTTTTTATTTTGTACCATTATGAAGGATTATTGCCACCTGTTTTGATCAGAATTGCAGCGAGAACACCACCAATAATCAACAGAATCGCATCCAAACGTGTAACATTGATGAAACCATAATCAAATGCTTGTCGAACAGCTAATTCTAACTCATGAGCATAAGGTGTAGCTAAAACACGCTTGCTAGTAATAATTGCATGACCAGAAAACGGTCCTGCCTCAACCAAGACTTTGTGTAATGCCGTGATGATAGCATTCGGTACATGACTTAAAGTAACAAAATGATGTGTCAACCCTGTTTGATAGCCATCGGCCAATCGCAATCCTTGGAACACCACACCAAAACTAACCCCAACTTGCATGAAAGTCGAAATCATGCCCGAAGCCATTCCCATTTGATAAGGTTGGACCGACGACATCGCCGCTGTTGTCATTGGCGGATTTATCGAGCCACCTCCGATACCAATAATAATAAATGCAGGCCAGAAATCAGCAAATGTCGCTGTCTCGCTCGTCAATGCGCTCAAGGTAAACAAGCCAATTCCTATAAAGAAGGCTGAAAATGCCAGCATATAGCCATGTCGTAAACGATTTGTCAACATACCAGCGATTGGTCCTAAAATCAGTGAGAAACCTGATATAGTTGCTTGACGCAACCCAGTTTGCCAAGCTGTATAGCCGACATAGTTTTGCATAAAGGTAGAAAGGTAAGCAAAAAAGCCATACAAACCAGCACCCAAGAAAAATGCAATAATAACTGCACCTGTAAATGAAGATGATTTGAACATGCTCAAATCCATCATGGGATTTTTAGCAGTCTTTTGTCGCCAAATGAACAATGCAAACAAGATAACAGCTGCTGCCAAGTAGCCAGCCACTTGAAGCTCACCCCAACCCCAATTAGTGTGCATTTCCTTTTGAACCAAGCCAAAAACCAAAGAAAAAATTGTCCCAGCAGATAACAGCATACCCAAAAAATCGACTCGGCCACTAGCATGATGGACCTGTTTGTTAGAAATGAAAAGCCATGCCAAAATCAATGTTACGACGCCAACCGGCAAATTAATTGTGAAAATAGATTGCCATGAAAACGCATCAACAAGCCAACCACCTAACAGTGGACCCGAAGCAGTTGAAAGACCAATAATTGAGCTCAAAATGCCCAAAGCAATACCACGCTCTTTGCCATCAAAACTTGTGCCAATTAAAGCAAATGATAGTGACATGAGTGCAGATCCACCAATAGCTTGGATTGCACGGAAAATATGTAACATGCCAATGGTCGTTGATGCAGCATCAAGCCCAGAACCAATCGTGAAGATAACTAGTCCAATCATAAACATCAATTTGCGACCGTATAAATCACCCAGTTTTGCCCAAATTAACAACAAGACTGAAAAAACAATTGTATAAGAGGAAATGACCCATTGTAAATCAGAATATGATGCATTCAAACTCGTTTGAATGCTAGGTAAAGCAACATTGACAACTGTCGTGTCAATCAAAGCCATAAACACCCCAAGTGAAATTGCAATTAACGCTAACCAGCGCTTAGGGTTTGTTTTTTCGTGTCCTGAATTTTGCATTATTCTAACTCACTTTCAATCTTGTCGACATATTCTAAATATGTGTTGGCTAAATCAATTTGCAACTGATTCAATCTTCGCGCAGAGGGCAAAAAAGAGGCGCCTGCATGTCGACTTTCTAAATCAGCCAAATGATCCTTGTAACCATCACGTTGCGCTAATTTTTCCGAACGAAAATCATTGATGATTTGATGTGCCAATTGTTCATCAACCAATTCCAAGCCAGATAATTTAAATAAATAAACATCGTCTAAATGCGCATTTTGTTGTACTGGCGCTTTCATTAATTCATCAAAACGAGCTCTCCCAGCGGACGTGACATGTATTTTTTTCTTGCCACGCCAATCAAGATCATCTGTCATCACAATTGTTCCAGCAGCTTTCATCTTGTCCAGCAAGGGATACAAAACACCAAAACTAACTTTTCGATGAGCGCCCAAAATATTTTCCAAGACAAAACGTAATTTATATGCTGAGCGGTCCGTGAATAGCAACTGACCTAAAATATATAGTTCATACATAAAGCACCCCTTGTGTATCTAATAGATATATCCATTCCAATATATTATATCTATTAGATACACTTGTCAAGTTTTTTTCAAATAAAAAAACAACCCCATTACGGGTTGCTGTTAAATATGTCCTTACATCATACCTGGCATACCACCTTGTGGCATTGCAGGTGCTTCTTCTTTAGGTTGTTCTGCAACAACTGCTTCAGTTGTTAGCAACAAAGCTGACACTGAGGCGGCATTTTGCAAAGCTGAACGCGTTACCTTGGTTGGATCAACGATACCAGCAGCAATCATATCAACCCACTCGTCAGTAGCAGCATTGTAACCAAAGCCTTCTTTTTGATCTTTGAGCTTGTTGACAATGACTGAGCCTTCCAAGCCTGCGTTTTCAGCAATTTGGCGAACTGGTGATTCAAGCGCCTTAATCACTGTGTTAATACCAGTCTGCACATCACCAGTTTCAGACAATGCCTCAACAGCTGAAATGGCGTTAACCAAGGCTGTACCACCACCAGCAACGAATCCTTCTTCAACGGCAGCACGTGTCGCATTCAAAGCATCTTCAATACGATACTTACGTTCTTTCAATTCAGTTTCTGTGGCCGCACCAACATTAATGACGGCAACACCACCAGCTAACTTTGCCAAACGTTCTTGTAACTTTTCACGATCAAAGTCAGAAGTTGTTTCTGAAATTTGTTGTTTCAAAGTTACCACACGTTCTGCTGTAGCTTGCTTATCACCAGCACCTTCAACAATAGTTGTATTGTCCTTAGTAACATTAACCTTAGCAGCTGATCCGAGTTGTTCGATTGTAACATCTTTCAAGTTTAGACCAAGATCATCGGTAATTACTGTACCACCAGTCAAAATGGCAATATCTTCAAGTTGCGCCTTACGACGGTCACCAAATCCAGGTGCTTTTACAGCTACAACGTTGAATGTACCACGCATCTTGTTCAAAACCAATGTTGGCAATGCTTCACCAGTAATATCGTCAGCAATGATCAACAAAGCACGACCTTGTTCAACGACACTCTGCAAAACTGGCAAAATGTCTTGAATGTTACCAATCTTCTTGTCAGTGATCAAGATATATGGATTGTCCAAGTTGGCTTCCATCTTGTCATTATCAGTAACCATGTATTGTGACATATAACCGCGATCAAATTGCATACCTTCAACAACGTCCAATGTTGTTTCAATACCCTTTGATTCTTCAATTGTAATGACACCGTCGTTGCCGACTTTGTCCATTGCTTCAGCAATCAAATGACCAACTTCTTCATTAGCAGCTGAAATTGAAGCAATTTGGGCAATTTCATCTTTAGTGTTGACCGTATGTGACATTTCGTGCAACTTGGCAACTGCTGCCGCCGTTGCTTTTTCAATACCAGTGCGAATACCAACAGGATTAGCACCTGCCGTCACGTTTTTCAGACCTTCACCAACGATAGCTTGCGTCAAAACTGTGGCTGTTGTTGTACCATCACCGGCGATGTCGTTAGTTTTTGAAGCAACTTCAGCAACTAACTTAGCGCCCATATTTTCAAAGTGATCTTCTAATTCGATTGCCTTAGCAATTGTCACACCATCGTTAGTAATGGTTGGTGCACCATAAGATTGCTCTAAGACAACATTACGACCTTTAGGTCCAATTGTTGTTTTAACTGTATCAGCTAACTTATCAACGCCGGCCTTCATCTTAGAACGTGCGTCTTCTGAAAACTTTAATTCTTTAGCCATGATTTAACTATCTCCTTTGATTTGATTATTATTCAACGATTGCAACAATGTCTTTTTCATGAAGTGACAAGTAATCTTGTCCTTCAAATGACACTTCTTGCCCTGCATACTTATCAAACAAGACTTCATCGCCTACTTTAACTGTCAAATCGCGAATTGTGCCATCATTCAAGACATAACCCGTTCCCGCAGCTACAACTTTGCCAGTAACAGGCTTGTCTTTAGCATTACTTGCCAACACAATCCCACCGACAGTTTGTTCTGCAGCTTCCGTTACTTCAATAATCACACGATCACCTAATGGCTTCAACATGGATTCATACCTCCGAGATTTTTTTCGCTTTAGCACTCTATATATGTGAGTGCTAACTACAACTATTAGTATATCACGCTGGTTGCAAATGTCAACATTTTTTGATTGAAAATATCAAAATTCAACGTCTATTTTTAAATAAAAAACTCGTCGGTCTTTTTATCACCCACGAGTTATGATTCTATTGGTAAATATTTTTTTGAGCGGTAAACTAATCAACAAAATCGTTGACAAAATGAGTAAAATGCCAATCAACTACAAGCTTCTCAAGTGAGTCCCTAGTAATGTCACCGACAAGGTCGTTGCTACTAACGGTTCAATCGTGCCCAGCAAACTAGCAGACGATGGTTTTAGACCTGCTAGGCTCATGACGTACAGTGCATACGGTATCAACGTTCCAAATAAAACAATTGCGAGAACAATCCAGAAATCTTGCCAGTCAACAGCCCTCGAAATATGCCACACTGGATGTATGAAATTAGCGACCAGTCCACCTATTAATAATCCCCAACCCACAATAACTAAAGGTGGGGTTTGATGTAACAGCGGTTTTGGGATCAAGGTATACCCTACCAAACCAAACGCTGATATAATACCCCAATAAAGTGCTCTTGGATTGATTTTCAGATGGTTAATGTCACCATTAGTTACTAACAAGAAGACACCCAATAATGCCAAAACAATCGCAACAAACTCAACGCGCGATGGCCACCGTTTACTAAATATACTCATCAACACAACAATGATCGCCGGTCCGAGTGATTGCAACACTGTTGCTGTGGCTGCATCCCCATAATAAACCGACAAAAAGAAACTTGATTGCGCCAGCAAAACACCAAAAAGACCAAACAAAATGATCAAAAATGCTGTGTTTTTATGCCGCCAAACCGAAAAAACAGCCTCTTTAGTAAAGAAAGTCAGCACACAAAGTAAAATCGCACCTGCACACAACATTCTAACGCCCACTAGCCATTCTGGTGCCACCGTCGCTTGTCGAAATAAAATACTAGCCAGTATGCCACTAATACCAAATAAAGTTGCACTGATAATACCACAAATTATACATTTAAAAGATGACATATCATGACCCTCAATCCCCAAATTAAAAAATTCACACGTGATTTTATATTATCACATTTTTTATTAAGATTGCAGTATCAATGATAAAAATGTCATTTTATGGTCAACAGTTATGAAATTAGTTGACAAGTTAATGTTAGTGACCGTTGCGCCGATAACATATCAAAACCATTATGCCGATAAAATTTTTCAGCCGGCGTATGACTTTCTGTCTCTAAAATAATGGCAGGAATATCATTTTTTATCAAATCATTTTTGATTGAAGCGAGTAATTCAGTTCCAACGCCTTGTCCTTGATAGTTCGCATCAACAAAAAAATTATCCAACTGATATTCAACACCCAAATGCCAAGGTTTCACATACCCTAGTGCCATGGCTATGATATGGTCAGATTTTTTATAAACATAGCAGCGATTAGTATTCATTTGTAAAAGACGTGTGATATAGCGAAAAATATCGTCATAGTCATTCTGCTCACACCAAGGTGCCTTCGAAAATACGTCAATATATAACGTTGTTGCTTGTGCAATGTCGTCAGTAGTCAAAAATGTAATTTCGGGTTTCATAATGTTTTTTCCTCATTAAACATCTTAGCATATTCATAAAAAAACAAAAAAGACATGAATGGCTAATTCATACCTTTAAAGAAATGTACCGCCATGCGCTTCACTAATGTCATACGCAATTGTGAACGCCTCGGGATCAACCTCGTGAATGCCTCGTAGAAAATGATTGTATTCTTGATTGTCCAAGACAACCATCAACATTTCTCGGCCATCACCCATGTAACCGCCTCTAACATCCATAATCGTAAAACCCTTGTCCCCATCTAGCAAATACTGTTTTAATTCGTCAATTCGCTCATTAGTCGTAATATAAACCATTTTGCGTCGGTCTAAACCTGTCTCAATATAATTCATCACAAACGCCGTGATTACCAATGAAAACAATGCTAAAATAAGCGCTTCAAGCCCTTGCGTCACTAAATTACCTAATGACACTACTGTATCAATTGCTAGTAAAGACAAGGCTGGTGTAATACGAAAGTATTTTTTTAGAATCATCGGTGGAACAGCTGTACCGCCACTCGAAGCATCAATACGATACAAAAGTGCGACACCAACAGCAAAAATACTGCCACCAACCAAAACAGCTAAGGTACGATCTGTTAGAATTTGAAAACTAGGTGTAATTTTCAGTAAAACAGGTAATAAAAAACTGCCCAACGCAATGCGGGCTGTGGTGCCACGATCCAAAAAGATTGCCGCCAAAACAATCATGATCATATTAACTACTAATACCGTAATGGCACGATCGACGCCGGTTAATTCATTGACCAAAATAGCAAAACCTGTGGCGCCACCTGCAGCAACCTTTGCCGGCGCGTAGAAGAAGTTAATGCTAACAGCCACAATTTCTAAGGCTAGAATAATCGTAAAATATCGTATAATTTGACTTTTTTGTAATTGCTTCATCTAGTGTCCTACTGACGTCTTAAGCGTCCTTTTGTTTCTTAAAGCGCGCCAACACACTGCGCCACAGCGTCGGCTGGCGCAACACTTTTTCATCTCCAAGATGTTCTCGCATAATTTTAAGTACTTTGCCAGATTCTTTTGCGGAAAAATCAAAATTTCCACTGTCAGTGGTTACCCTGAAACGACGCCCTATGTGTGTCTTGCTGACTTGTGCATAAACAGCCTTAACATTGGCCCATGGAATTTGGATGTAATCAGCGACATTATTTTCATTAAAAAATTCGAAAGCTTGATCGCCAATTAAAAAGTGTCCGTACTTTGCACCCATACCTAGATACGAAATACCCTGAGTTGTTAATTCTGCTGTCTTGTTTAAAGATTGTACCATAATCTACTCCATTAAACGTATGTACTGACAAAAGTGCTCGTCAATAAGGCGAGCACTTTTTGTCAAAATTTTTACATGATGTGGAAGGCATGCATTGCGATACCAAAGATAAAGATACCAATGATCATCACGATTGGTGATACCTTTTTCTTCAACAACCACATTGCCAAGAATGTCAACAGCAATCCCATCAATCCAGGAATCAAACTATCTAAATTGGCTTGCAACGTGTTAGGGACAACCTTTGTCAATGACAAACCTGACGCTTGTTCACCTAAAATCTTTTGCAACTGCTCACCAGAGACTGGTCCGTTAGGGAAGTTGATATAAGCGCCTTTTGCTAACTTCTTAGCAGGCAATTCTAGGATAAACTTAATTGATACCCAACGTTCAACCAAAACAGCCAAGATGAACATACCAAGAATCGAAGCACCCTTAGTGATGTCTTTCAACAAACCACCAGACAAATCTTGTGTAATAGCACTTCCAGCTTTGTAACCAAATTCTTGTGTATACCACAAGAATGCCATACGAATAACGTTCCACAAAACGAAGAATAAGATGGGACCAAGGATATTACCAGTCATGGCAAGTGAAGCACCTAAGGCACCCAGGATTGGTCGTACAGTAAACCAGAAGACTGGATCACCAATTCCGGCCAAAGGTCCCATCATACCAACCTTAACACCTTGAATCGCAGTATCATCAATTGGCGCACCATTGGCACGTTCTTCTTCCAATGCCAATGTCACACCAATGATTGGTGAAGCAACATAGGGATGTGTATTAAAGAATTCCAAGTGTCGCTTCAATGCGCTGGCACGGTCCTCTTTTGACTTATATAATTTTTTAATCGCTGGAATCATGGCGTAAGCCCAACCAACGTTTTGCATACGTTCGTAGTTCCATGAACCTTGCAAGAACTGTGAGCGCCAAGCAACTGACAAACGATCTTTTTGCGTTAATTCAATTTTTTCTGCAGCCATCATGTTGCTCCCTTCTAGTACTCGTTCAAGATGTCGCCGACTGGGTCACCGCCATTCGAACCACCGCCATTTGAACCGCCACCGTTACCACCCATCTTTGATAGGTTGATGTAAATCAAAGCAATGGCAACACCAATGGCACCAAGAGCAATCAAAGTCAATTGACTAACCGCAGCCAACGCGAAACCAATAGCGAAGAATGGCCAAACTTCACGCGTAGCCATCATGTTGATTACCAAAGCATAACCAACGGCAACAACCATACCACCACCAATGGCCATACCACCAGTTAGCCATTCGGGCATTGATGTCAAAGCGCTCTTAACGGCTGCGGCAGGCACAGCGATCAAAATTGCGGCAGGAATAGCAATACGCAATCCCTGTAATAGCAAACCAAACAAGTGAAGACTTTCAATGGTACGGAACTTACCTTCTTTGGCAGCCGCATCGGCACCATGAGTTAATCCAACGGCAATAGTACGCACGACCATTGTTAGGAACAATCCAGCAACAGCCAATGGAATAGCTGTCGCAACGGCAACTGATATTCCTGTTCCAGAGAAGTCGCCACCTTTGACCATTATGATCGAAGATGCAACAGAGGCCAAGGCAACATCGGGCGCAACAGCGGCACCGATGTTAGCCCATCCAAGCGCGATCATCTGCAAGGTTCCACCTAAGATGATACCGGCTGTTAAATGACCTGTAACCAAACCAATCAAAGTCGCTGATACTAGCGGCTGATGAATCTGAAATTGATCCAAGATACCTTCCAACCCTGCAAAGAAGGCAATGATTACGACTAAAATTATCGCAATAGTAGACATATTTAGACACCTTTCTTAATTAAACATTTTAATGTTATTTAACATTTGCTTTCTTGATTAAATCAAACAAGTTAGATTTGCTGTCATTTGGTACCTTACGGACATCAAATTCAACACCTAGATCACGTAACTTTTCGAAAGCAGCAACGTCAGTCTTATCCATTGACAAAACCTTGTTGACCATTGTTTTTCCTTCTGAATGGGCCATAGATCCGACGTTAAGTGATTTCAATGGTACGCCGCCTTCAACAGCTCTCAAGACATCTTCAACTGTCTCAAACAAAAGGAAAGCATCAACACCACCAAATCGATCGTCCTTGGCAACTTCAATCATTTTACTGATTGGCACAATATTTGCTTTGACACCATTAGGCGCCGCTTGTTGAATAAGACTCTTGCGCAATTCGTCCTTAGCAACTGCATCAGAAACAACAATGATTCGGTTTGCCTTTGAATCAGGTGTCCAAGCAGTAGCAACCTGACCGTGCAATAAACGTGTATCCAAGCGAGCCAACTTAATATTAATGTGACCCTCTTTAAGACCAACAGTTGACTTTTCTTTACTTGCAGCTGGTGCAGCTTCTTGGAACTCAGGTACAGACTTAACACCCTCACGAGCTACCGGCACCAAATACTTAGCCAAATCCGCAGCCTTTGTTTGACTCAAACGCCCACCGTAGGCCTCAATTAGCATTGGCAGGTTTAATCCTGACACAATAGCCATTTTATCTGGGTTTTGCTTTTGAATCAGGCTGGCACGATTAAAGGGTGAACCACCCCACAAATCAACCAAGAACAGCACTTCATCATCATTGTTAAACTTCGACAATGCTTCTTGATAGTGCTGATCCAAATCATCAGGGCCTTCATTAGGTAGGAATGTCACAACTTCAACGTTTTCTTGCTCACCGAAAATCATTGATCCTGACATCAAAATGCCTTTTGCAAAGTCCCCATGGCTGGCAATAATCAAATTAACCATTAGGAAATCTCCTTCTCAATAAATTGTTTACTTAATGATTATAGCGAAATGAAACCATTTTGTAAACGCTTACACAATAACAATTTAGTTATTGTTTACAAATCATATTATAATGTATCAGAGCAAAAAAGTAAACGCTTTCATATTTGTTTACAAAAAAGTAGAATAACTTTCATAAAATCCTTTCAGCATGTTTACATTTAAAATCGTTGATCTGGATTATCGTCTTTCGTGACAAAACTTTTAATGATTGTCATGTCGCCATCTAATGCGTAAGATATTGCTTCATCGTCAAAAAGAATAAAACTGTCACCTTTTTTGACAGCAGTCTCGTTAACACGGCCTGCACCATCTATAACCGTGAATAATTCATAATGATGTGCCAAATTAAACATTGATAAACCACGAACAGATAGTTTCTCAACAGTAAACTTCACAGAGGTTACCAATCGCGTCACAATCGTTTGATCAACAATAGTGGTTGTTTGCTTTAAAACAGGATCATGATGTGGCACAGTCGTAACATCGAGTGCATCGGCAATCTGCAAATCACGCTTTTGTCCTGTCGTGGCATCAACACGGTCAAAGTCATAAAAGCGATACGTTGTATCGGAGCTTTGTTGCGTTTCTAAAGCGACAATTCCTGCTCCCAGCGCATGAAAAGTGCCAGCGGGAACATAGAAGAAGTCCCCTTTTTTAACAGGAACAGTTCGAAGCATATGATCCCAATCTTCTTTTTCAACCATCGCCTTTAGTTCATCACGACTTTGCGCATAATGTCCATAATAAATTTTAGCATTTGGGGTCGCATCTAAAATGTACCAGCATTCAGTTTTGCCGTATTTTTCACGTGATTGTGTATCGTTTGGGTGAACTTGAATCGATAAATCTTGGTGCGCGTCAAGAATTTTAATTAACAACGGAAAGGCCTCATTGGCCTCATGACCACCAAAAAGATTGGGATTATCTTGCCATAATTGTGTTAAGGTTTGTCCAGCAAATGGGCCATCCTTGATGATTGATTCGCCATTTTTATGGGCGGCAATAGCCCAAGCTTCACCAACGTGATCGCCTTTAATAGGAAAATGAAAATCTTTCAAGGCCGTACCACCCCAAATTTTATCGTGTAAGGCTGCTTCTAATATTACTAATGTCATTTTGTAACCGCTTTCATTTTAATTTAAATAAAAACTTATTTTAAATTAAAGCCTTTATTTTGAGTGTATTGTGTCAATTCAGATGTGTCACGATTGGCTGTTAGCATTCTAACATTGTTGCTAATCCACGAACGAGTCACACCACGTTGCGCATAATAATCCGTCATGATTTTATCATATCGCATCACTGCCTCAACCATTTGTTCTTGATGATAACCATCTTTCATCAAAACACCGTCTAAATCAAGCTTTGGTTTAATACCAGGGTCTTGGGCCGGATAACCAATTGAGAATCCCATAACTGCTTTCACATACTTAGGTAGGTTGAGTTCTGATTCATAAAGCTCAAAAGCTTTTAAAGCGCCGGCCATGGTCACGCTTCCTAATCCAAGTGATTCAGCAGCGACTTGCGCACGTCCTAACGCAATACCAGCACTAATGATGCCACCTTCAAGCACATTATACCGCTTTATATTTTCCTCAGCTAACGCTTTTTCTTCTGGCGTCAATCCGATGAGGTCTTTATTGTAATCCACTGCGACAACAAAGTAACGCGTAGCGGTTTCAATATATTTCATCCCCACCTGAGCAGTAATTTCCGCCTTCAGCTTCTGTGAAGTAATTTCAATGAAGGTTACCGGTTGGTAATTATTCATGTTTGGTCCAGCGACAGCTGCATGAAAAATTTCTTGAACCTGTTCGTCTGTCACGGGGTCATCAGTGAAGGCACGTATCGACATATGTTGGTTCAATAAATCAAGGGTTGGGTTTGACATTTTGTCATTCCTTTCTAGAGCGTGTTTTGATTGTCTAAACAACCTACCTAGATAGTATCACAAAGTTGTGATAAAATAACAAAATATTCATTGGAGAAATTTATGCAAATAGGAAAATTTCGGTTAGGTTTAAGAACACTAAAGACAGCCTTCGCTGTTATGATCATTATCACATCTTTTTACTTTTTTAATCGGCCACCGTTTGTAGCTGCTTTAGCGGCAGTTTTTGCTTTACGAGAAAGTTGGGACAAAACCCTTAACTTTGCTAAAGTACGGCTAATATCAAACACGGTTGGTGGTGGTTTCGCGCTCATTTACTTTATCGTACGTGAACAAACTAACCATGCCCCATGGACTTCGATGATTCTACTACCACTATTGGTCATTGTCGCAATTGTTTTGCTTGACGGCTTCGATTACAATAGTGGCGTAATCGGTGCCATGGCTGCTTTGCTAATGATTTCATTAAATATTCCAGCCGGTGCCACTATTGTTTATGTTTTTGAACGAATTGTGGATACTTTCATTGGTGTTGCTGTTACCATCTTGATTAATCGCTTTGGATCACCAAAAAATGTTAATTAAATGCCTAAATAATTTTCGATTGTTTTCAATACACCGTCGTTGACATTCACGTCAGCGGCTTTTTTTGTCACAGCATCTTGCATAAACGCTTCAGCGTTAGGCATCACAAAACCATTTTCATATTTAGTCAGCATCTCTAAATCGTTACCATTATCGCCAAAGACCATCACTTCATCATCCAAAACATCATAGTAGTCTTGCAGCACTTGCAGTCCCGTTGCCTTATCAACACCACGCCCTAAAACGTCCACTGAGCCAAAACCAGAACCCGTAGCATGTAGCTCATCTCCAAAAACTTCACGTAGCGCAGCGACATGTTGTTGTACTTCATCATTTGGCCATACAAAAGTAATTTCTAAGATGTGGTCATCAACCGCCATTAATTTTTCAACTTGTTTGACGTTTGGATAGAATTGAAACACCATTTTAGCCACAGGGCCAGTGGCATGATTAGAAACATAGGTCGCATTATCGCCTGTCATAATAATAATATTTTCAGCAGATTCTGGATTTTTTGCATTCCAATCAATGACTTTGGCTAATTGTTCCGCCGATAAATGAACTGAATAAAGTTGTTGTTCACTCGTCGCAACAACCGCACCATTTGAGCCAACAAAGTCTAATGCATACCCTTTGGCAATGGTCGGTGCAAACAGTTGTTGCAAATTTTTGACTTGACGTCCAGACGCCGCCACAAACTTCATATCCCGTTTGGTCATCTCTGACAATACACGCTCAAAGCGTGCTTGATTATACATATCATTAGCAGTTAAGAATGTACCATCCATGTCAGAAGCAATTAATTTAATCGGCATTGTTCATCTCCTAGTCGTAAATATAACTTTATTATTATACCATCTCTTGATATAACTACAAAATAAGACAATTTCCCCGACTTTTCCCCAACCAAACAATCACTTCCGATAGCAAGGTGTACATATGATGGATGGCATTAATTAACCAACGGCTGCGCACCACTGAAAAATGCTCTTATAATAAAAAATGGACTATTTTTATTCAGTCCGTAAAATGAAGGTATAGGCGTATTTTTATACCAATTCGTTATTCACAAGATTTTAAAGATTCACTGGTTAAACTTCACCAAGAAGGACGTTCACTTAAATCATTGGCAGAGGAATTTGGACCTTCAAAAGATTCTATTGCTATTGGGGTCAAGCAATTAGAAAAGCGCCTCGCTATTTTGGAGGAAGAAAACGAAATTTTATCACGCATAGCCTGACAGGCATTGAGCGGCCATCTTACTAACAAAAAATAGTCCGTAATGTGGGATTGCCGCTTGTTAACCAATTTTTAGCACAAGGCTAGGCGCTTGTGCGTATTTTAAATGCACTTAAAATCAAACCTAGTACCTATTACAACTGGCGCCATTGGCAACCCAGTCGACAAGAAAAGCGTAGAGAATGCCTAAAGCCTTATATTTTAGACGTTTGGAAAACCTTTAAATTTTATGGTTATCGTCGTATTGCTGCTTATAGTCAACAAACCGACGGTCCGAAAGTATCTGAGTATATGACACTCAAATTGATGCGTGAATTAGGGATTAAATCCCGCATGCAAAAACGTTATCGCAAACCCAAAACTGTTGTGACGGTTGCTCAAAAACCCAATTTGATTAGACACTTGCATGATTTGAGCGGTGTTTGGCAAACAGATATCACTTATATTCAGTTGACTAATCACAGATGGGTCTATTTAGCGACCATTTTTGATCCTGAGAAGAGAAAAGTATTGGGCTATAAAATTGGCGATGCAATGACAGCCGAGCTAGCCACAAGTGCCTTACAGATGGCGTTAGATAAGCATCGAAGGCCACTCATTATTCATTCAGATATGGGGCCACAATACACGAGTGCTGAATTTAATATTAAATGTCAAAATTATGGCTTGAAACATTCTTATTCACTCGAAGGACATCCGTACGATAATGCGTTGCGTATGGAAGCGTTTCATTCAATATTGAAGCGTGAAGAGGTTTATTTGAAGGCATACCAAGCATTAACTGAAGTCCAAGCAGCCATTGGTTGGTATATTAATTTTTATAATAGCAATCGTACCTACCTCAAATGTCACCTAATTAACTAAATAAAAAATCGTTCAACTTATTGACTTCTGTGTATAATTATAGAATCAATTTTAAATTTTTCACTATATTATTCGTGGAAGAAGTTTCTCCAATTTTGCAAAATATCGGCTTTTAACAGAAAAAGTGTTATAAAATATGTAGCAATACCCACAAAAATTTCCAAAATCACTGAAACAATTGTCGCTGGTAGTATGTGACTAAGTGTCCGAGTAACTCCAAACATTATAAAACTCCCCACCGCATATTTGTAAAAATTTGAAAATAACATTGCTGTAACATTTAAGTATTTCCTTATGCTATATACCAAATATACCATAACAATTAATTCGCTAACGAATGTAGCAATAATTGCCCCATAAACACCAAAATTACTAATTAAAATAACATTTAAAGACACATTGCTAAGAGCTCCTAATATGGTTGATATAATGTATTCTCGATTCATTCTTGAAGGTATTAAGTATTGATTAGTAATGGCTATGCTCCATGAAATAATCAGAATGACAGGACTCTCCATTATAACCAATAGAGCTACTACACTAAATTTTGCACCCAAGAATAGTGGTACAAACGTAGAAGATATTGCTGCTAATCCCATCATTAACGGCAATGCCAAAACATTAATAAATTCAAATGATTGATTCATATAATACTCAACGCTTTTTGTTTTTCCTTCAGCTATTAAATTTGCAATTCGTGGCATTAACACCGCAGATAATGATGAAACAATTGTAAGAGCTAATCTAACCAAAGTATCAGAAGAGCTGAAAAAACCAACGGCCGAAACTGAGTCCATTTGTCCAAGCATTGTTTTATTCACAACCAAATAAATTTGGGTGGCAACTTGAGGTAAAAAAAGTAATATAGCCGGTTTTAAATGTTGAATAACATTTAAATTTTTTATGTTAAAAAATTCAACCTGATTGATTAAAAATGGAATTAATACTATGTTACCGATTAAAGTAGATCCACCGATTATAATGATGTATAACAATAAGTCCCTATTGGTACGAACAAATGAAAATATCAAAATTAGTGAAGCTATCTTTACAATAACATTACGAATAACATTTTTTTTAAAATCTTCGACACCCATGAAATACCAGGAGACATCAAATACATTGGCAAATAATGTTAATGATTGAGCAATTAATAATACTCTAAATTCACTGCACATAAATAAATAGCTAGCTAGAAGTATTCCTGAAAATAAAGTAGTAAGTAATTTCAAAATAGTTATTTCAAAAAACAACTTTGATCGTTTTTCTCGATTGTCTTGCACGTAGGCAATTTGGCGGCTACCATACAACGTAATACCCAAACTACCTAATAGTAGAAAATATGACACCACAGAATTTGTGTAAGCGTATGTCCCTAACCCCTTTGGGCCAAGTACTCTAGAAATATAAGGCATGGTAACCAATGGAACGATGAGTAAAAGAATCTGATAACTCATATTATACATATAGTTTTTTAAAACTTTCACTCCCAAATCTCCTTCAATCCATACAATATTATATTTTATAACAATTACACTTATTAATCTCTTTTATACAAATCTCTTGTGTAAACCTTATGTTTTACATCTGCGAGCATACTGTCCCAACGATTGGCAATAATTATATCTGATTTTGACTCAAACTGGCCGAAATCAGATATAACTTCTGATTTAAAGAATTCATTCACTTTTAGCGTTGGTTCATAAACCACAACCTTAATTCCTTTCGCCTTAATACGCTTCATAACACCTTGAATTGAAGACGCCCTAAAATTATCGCTACCTTCTTTCATTGTTAGACGATAAATACCCACTGTATTAGGATTCCGATTGATAATCTGGTTAGCTACAAAATCTTTACGTGTCGTATTTGAATCGACTATCCCTTTAATAATGTTATTGGGAACATTTTCAAAATTAGCAAGTAATTGTTTTGTGTCTTTTGGTAAACAATATCCTCCATATCCAAACGAAGGGTTATTATAATGATTGCCAATACGTGGATCCAATCCAACACCATCGATAATATTTTTTGTATTTAGGCCACGAATCTCAGCGTATGTATCTAATTCATTAAAATAGGCTACTCTCATGGCTAGATAAGTATTAGCAAAAAGTTTTATGGCTTCGGCTTCTGAACTATCCACGAACAATTGTGGTATCTTTTTTTCCTGTGCGCCGTTAGCTAATAAATTTGAAAATTGGCGAGCTCTTTTTGAATCTTCTCCAACAATTATTCTTGAGGGATGTAAATTATCATATAGAGCTTTACCCTCACGCAAAAATTCTGGAGAAAAAATAATATTATTAATATTGTATTTTTCCTTGACAAGGTTTGTAAACCCAACTGGAACTGTAGATTTTATAATCATCAATGCACTCGTATTAACTTCAAGAACTTCTTTAATTACCGACTCCACAGCGGTGGTGTCAAAATGATTCGTTGCAGGATCATAATTAGTGGGAGTAGCTATAATGACAAAATCTGCATCTCTATAGGCCTCCATACCTTTGGCCGTTGCTTCTAAATTCAATTGTTTTTTCGATAGAAATTCGGATATTTCATAATCCTGGATGGGAGAAATACCTTGATTTATCATAGCCACTTTATCTGTATTAATATCAACAGCAGTTACCTCATTATTCTGTGCCAATAAAATAGCTAATGACAATCCAACATATCCTGTACCTGCAACCGCAATTTTCATTTTATCTCCTTTAATAATATAAACCTTTTATTTTCTTTGCAAACAAGTAGGGTAGAAATAGAATATTTCCTCCACACTTCCGTCGCTATTGCTAATTGCAAAAGAAAGCTGCTTAACCGATTTAAGTCTGAATAAATAAATCAAAATGATTAATTTAGAGTAACTAGTTTTTCAAAAATTTTAATTCTTTCAAAAACAGTTCACCAATTATTCTCTTTATTTTTCAAATTATCATCAAAAATTTGTTCCATCTTAACTACCATCGAATTTGTACTATAACCATTCTTTTCTATTTCAACATCATGTGATTTTCTTTTTGATTCTTTAACATTCTTCTGCCCTAGTAATATTTGATTCGCCCATTGCTCTGCACTCTGACTTAATGGAACCTTTTTTATTAAGGGTGTTTGCATCACTTCGTCATTAAATGCATCTGAAACATAGCATGACACTCCTGCACATTGCGCCTCAAGCACTGAAATTCCGAACCCCTCAAACAAAGACGGAGCTATCATAACATCTACAGTTTGTAATAAATTATTAATATCACCTCTCATTCCTAAAAATTTTACGGCACTGTTTAAGTTCAAATTCTCCACCTGTTGTTTGAGATTCTTCTTGAGTTGCCCATCCCCTATAAGTAATAATAAACTATCATTATCTTTCCGATATATTTCAGAGAAAATTTTTATCAAAAAATCATGATTTTTTTGTGGAGAAAATCTAGCCACACATCCATACACTGTCTTAGAGCCAACTGAAATTTTTTTACGATACGATAAGCGTACGTCAGCGTTAAATTTATACTTGTCAACATCAATTGCATTGGGTATTACTGTGAACTGGTTATTCCCGAACATCCATTTTCCTGCATTGTCGCTACATGCTAATCTTATTATATTTTGTTTCATAAAGTATTTATGCAACATATGGAAAATTAGCGTGAACGGTTTATTCAACTCAATATGATCATTGTGTGCGTGAACAATGAGTTTTGTGTTGCTTAAATTTAAAACACTTTTCATTCCCGTAGTATCGCTCAGTGAGTTCACATTATAATATATATATTGATAATTTCCTTGTCTAATAATACTATTGAGTTGGCTAAAATTTGAAATTGGAGACCTTCTTCTAGATTGAATCTTATATATTTTCCCTCCCAATCGCTTAATTTCCTCTGTATAAGCTATGTTTTTATTTGCATACCAATCAATAAAATCAAACTGTACCTTTCTCTTATCAATATTACGGTAAAGATTCATTACATAAGCCTCAACCCCACCAAAATTTGGCGTCATACCTATATGTAATACTTTTATTTTTGAATACATGCGTCATCCTCTCTTTAAACTGGACTTTATTGCAATACAAATAGGAAACACTTTCAGATTCAATAAAAAGAACTTTATCCATTGTTTTTTCTTATTCAGTTTACTATTTTTTTTATGACGATATATTTTTTTTAAAGTTTTTTTTGCATCGATAATATACCTTTTTTGATTTCTTTTTAATGGTCTAAAAACATTTAAAATATCAGTGTCCCAACCACCCATTCGAGTAATGAGCATAAAAATCATGTTAAACTCATAATTTAATAATATACTTTTTAAACTAGAAAAATTTCTATCTATAAACAAGTCTATTTCATTAAAGGTTATCAACATATCTTGTAAATCTTTATCTGAGTGCATGTGAGTAATAGAATTTTTTCTTTGACGATAGATATATAGTCTATCGGAAGTAAAATATATTGTTCTTGCATATCCCAATATTTTGTAAGTTGTGGCTACATCTTCAAACTGTCTATCCTGAGGAAAATTAATTCGATTTTTTTTGTATATACTTTTTTTTACCAAAAGCTTCCATACATAATTACCAAACTGTCCACTAAATAAACTTTTTAGTGCAATACTTGAATTTATTTTTCCTAAGTCAGGTCCAGAATATGATGATTCTAGCAATTTATCATTGTTTAACGTAAGATATCCAAAACTAACAATGTCTGTACCATATTTGATTAATAGGTTCGTTGTTTTTTCAAGTAACTTCTCATTTAACATATCATCTGGATCAACAAATAAAATGAACTCACCACTGGAAAATTGTATTCCTTTATTTCTTGCAACCGAAAGTCCAGCATTTTTTTGAGTGTGTAATATAAACCTACAATCCAATTGACAAAATTGTTCGCAAATAAGGTTACTCTGATCAGTCGACCCGTCATCAATCATCACAACTTCAAAGTCATTAAATGTTTGGTTTCTGATACTTGCTAAGCAGTCATATAAATAATTTGCCACGTTGAATATAGGAACAATTATTGAAACTAACGGTTTTTTCTTCATTTCATCTCCAAGTATAAAACATTTCATACTATTTATCCAAAAATATAAGGTGTTATATTAGTCCAATGGGGCCTTAAAAGTAATATAACAAAAAAATAAATCAATAAGATAATATAGGTTAAAAGTTTCAAAAAGGTATAGAGCTTATTATCTTTTATCTCTTTCAGAGAATTAGGAACGTAGATGATGGCAGCTAGTTCAAAATACGATGCAATTCTAGTAAGCTGTGAAAAATTGAAAGAAATAACATATACACCTATTGAAGTGATAATAAGTATAGGCAGAATATTCTGGTTGATTTGCGAATAATACTTTGTCAATAAACTAGAGCTACCATGTTTATTAGCAATGTAACCAACAACTAAAAAATAAATCAATAGCATTATATTTAAAATAATACCTAGATAGCCGGAAGTTATGTTAGAATTAGCATAATCGGTGTAATTAATCTGATTAATTACATTCTCAAACTTCCCATAAATAGCAGCAATTACCAGTGAAATTATCATTATCCTGACAACGTTTATTTTGGTATATTGCCAATTTTTGAAAATAAGCACTACTAAAAAAAATAATGCCGTCTTATGAAATAAAAATGCACAAAAAACAAAGACAATACATAAAAGTGAACTGTGATACTTTAATAAGGATATGTAGGCAAGCATAACGAAAGCCATAGCTATTCCTTGACGCATTGTGTTCATAGTCATAGCCATATATCCAAGACAAACAAACATTGTTACCGATAAATATGAGTCAATGGATAACTTTTTGATGAATAAAAACAATACATAGTAGCTAATGAATGCAAAAATAATAAGTAGCCAACGAGGATTGTTTGTAAAATAAAATACTATTTTATTTAACAAAATATATCCATACTCAAATCTCGCATGTACCATTCCGACTAAATCAAAAAAGTTAATATCATTCACTGATGATCCAAAATAGTTAAAGAAAGAAACATAATTAATCGTATCAGTTCCAACTGCATAGTTTCTCCAGCCAGTAATTATAAACAAGTAGCCTACCAATAGAAACAGCATAATATTATCGATTAGTTTGGTCTTATAATGCCAACTCAATCCGAAAATTATTGTGATTAAAAAAAACATTGCGTAAACTTTCAAGTAGTTTTCCCTCACTTTCCATAATTAGACAGAATATACATTTCTTCCCACTGTCGAACTACATTGGCGCTATCCATGTGTGCTTTTTCTATCAGAAGCTTTCCATCGCTTCTTTTTACTGTATATCTAGATATTTCAATAATCTTTCTGGCCCAATCTTTGTTTGAATCTGAAAGACTCAGTTCAAATGAATTTTCAAATTTAACTGCATCTGGAATCACATCACTCAAGGCAACAGGTAATCCGTTCGATTGAGCCTCAAGGGCAGCCATGCCGAATCCTTCATATGTTGATGGGAAACAAAAGATATCCATAGCGGAATAATACTGATCAATATCGGATTGTGTATGTAACAGTATAACTTTATGCTCTATACCAAGCTGTGAAGTTTTATCCATTAATTGTTTTTTTAATTTTCCCTGTCCTATTAATAGTAGAATCCATGTGTTATTGGTATCCATTTTTAAGATATCAAAAAAAATTTCAATGAGCCGAAGTTGACTCTTTTGTTTAGAATAACGACCAACATTCCCCAACACAATAGCATTATTTTTGATATTAATACGCTGCCTCACAATTTGTCTATTTTGCTCATTATATTTAAATTTTTCTGTATCAATAGAATTTGGAATAACTTTGAACTTTTTACGAAGAAAAATTCCTTTACCTGCTTCATAGGTTACTGCAATAAATTTAGTTCCTGAAAAAAATATTGGCAAACTCATTATAAAGTTACGAATCGACTTAATTACTGAATCACTATAAACAGTTGCGTGACTATGAATAATTACTTGTTCAACATTGGTTTTCTTCAATCCAAAAAGAACTGTCCCCCATTGGGATGTGGCGTGATAATGTATTATTTTATAATCATTTTGTTTTAAAACATTCTGCAGTTTTCTAAATAATATGAAAAAATTGTTTCTCTGATTTTTACGAACGGTATAAACTTTGCCACCTAAACTATGTATCTCATCTATAAATGACTCTTCTTCCATATCAGTTACCAAAAAATCAAATTGAAATTTCGATTTATCAATTTTTCTATAGATATTCATAATAACGTGCATGCGTCCATTTTTTAGACTAACTGTTCCTGGCAAGTGCAGTATACGGATCATTATTTATTCCTCTCTAGCCTGAACATTTGTTTGATACTCATCAACAATTTACGAATAACACCTTTGCGAACAAGATGAAAAATAAGATAACTTGACTTAAAAACATTAATTTTTTCATAGTTTCGGTATATTCTCCAATGATATTTAATTAAATCTTTTTTATTATAAGATAATGAGTTAGATCGGATCCTATAATGTACTAAGATATCTGGAATGACGTAAATTAATTTGGCCTTTTTAATAACGTTGATCCACATTAGATAATCGTTTCTTTTTTTAATCAAAGGGACGAAGGTCTTACCTAGTATTTGTGAGTCATATATAATCGTGGAATTCCCCGGGCAGTCTTTTAGTAAATCCCAATAATTTCTAGTGATTTTGCCTCTAACTATACGATTTAACCTTTTGCCAGTATAGTCAATGTAATCATAATATGAAGCCACAAATGAAATTTTTTTATCTTTCATGAACTTTAATTGTTTCTCCAGCTTATTAAAGGCCCAAATATCATCACTATCAATAAAAGCAATATATCTTCCCTTTGCAAGATCAATTCCCAGGTTGCGTGCATTAGCAGCTCCCTTATTTTCATTTAAGCAAATTAATTTTATTCTTGAGTCAGTCATTGCTAATTTTTTAATAATATTTTTCGAATTATCGTAGGACATATCATCAACAATTATCAATTCAAGATTTCCGTACGTCTGATTTAAAACTGACCAAATCGAATTTTCCACATACTCAGCCGTATTATAATTTGGCATTATAATACTCACAATATCTTCTCTCATAGATTTTTCTCCAATTATACTTCATTGTAAAAGTACTAATAACAACTTTCATAATCGTTTTATTTCAATTGTTTAATAGCCAAATTTAAATTACACTTTATAAAAAATTATAAGTCCCTACATTATCTTGAATATAATTTTCATTTTACCTAAAATTTGATTTGCAGGACTAGATCCAAAGAATACCCTACTTAATATTATGCTGTACGTCTTCACTAATTGTTCCTGCCTTTTTAAATACACCTTCACGCTTTAATACAGAAAAAACCGTTTGTACCGTTAAAAACATATCTACTATGAAACTCAGGTGTGCAGCATATTTTGCATCATAAGTTGCCTTATCTTCATCAGAAAGATTATTTCTTCCATTAACTTGTGCTAATCCCGAAATACCCGGAAGAACAGAATCCCCACCATTTTTCTTCCTCAACTTAATGACTTTTATATCAGTAATGGCCATTGGTCTTGGCCCAATGAAGCTCATATCTCCTTTAATGATATTCCACAACTGTGGCAATTCATCGAGTGATGTTTTTCTAATAAACATACCGAAAGGCGTAATATAATTTTGAATATCTGTGAACTTTGAATTAGCAATTTGTGGTGCTGAATCAGTCATTGAACGAAATTTATATAATTTAAACGGCCGTGAATTGCGACCATAACGCACTTGAATGAATAATATGGGACCCTTTGATGTGAGCTTTATAATCAAAGCAATAGTCACCAAGGGTAAAAGTAAAAGTATGAATAAAAATATTGCTAACAGTAAATCAAAAAAACGTTTCAAAAACCGTCTGTATACCAAAAACCCTTCCTCTTCTCTCTGTTCTCCCTATTAATCAACTATTTCGACTTGGTATCTCCATAACCATAGTCGTATCCATAGCCATAGCCTGAACTCCCTTTCTTTCTACGGCTTTGATCATTATATATAAATCCTAATATAGGTGCTTCAGCAATTTTTAAAATTTCGTTTGTTCGTTGCAAGGCGTCTTTATTGGTTTTACCGCCATTCACAACTATCGCCACACCATCAACTATAGACATAAGGACTTGTGCGTCTGTTACCCCCAAAAATGGTGGTACATCAAAAATAACCAAATCATATTGTGACTTGAGCTGAGTCACTAATTCAGTCATTCTATCTGAACCCAATAATTCAGCTGGGTTAGGCGGTATTGGACCTGAAGTTATCACATCCAAATGATCCATAGCAGTATGATGAACAACATCACTGATTATTTTATATTTATCGCCTAAGTAATTCGTTAACCCAGTTGAATTACGATTTAAGCCAAAAGAGACCGCCACAGTTGGGCGTCTCAAATCAGCGTCAACTAATAATACTTTCTTTCCTTGCAGTGCGTAGACAATTGCTAAATTGGCAGTTACTGTTGACTTGCCTTCAGATGGTAACGCTGAAGAGACTAATAATGTTTTGATTTCCCCTCTAGATACTGCGGTGAATTCAATATTAGTTCGCAAAGAGCGAAATTGTTCTGATACAGGGTTCTTTGGCTCAGCAGCTGTTATTAATCTAGCACCCTTCGTCATTGTTTCAACAGACCAATCATCTTTACTGGCACTTGATCGTTTCTTAAAAAAACTCATAATTATCTCCTACCCTCTAATCCCGATCTAAACGACTCAAACGTGATCGTTGTCTCCCACTACTCTGGTTTACCTTAAATTCAGCACTACTTGAAGGCGCCATACTAAAGTTTTTGACTGGCTTAACATGACCGATAACACCTAAGTTAGTCATACCAAATAATTGTGAGACTTCATCTGGAGACTTAATCGTCGTGTCTGCCACTTCTTTAATCAGCATATAAAGGAAAGTTAATCCACCAATAACTACCAATCCTGCTAATGTGAACAACTTAGTATTTGGCGACACGGGCTCCTTATTCGCTATGGCCGAATCTATAATTGACACGTTATTTATTTTCATAAAACCACCGATTTTGTCTTTAAAGACATCAGCCACTTCATTAGCTACGTCCGCGGCCAATTTTGGATCTTTGGACTTAACATTGATTGAAAAGACTTGTGAATTTTGTTGACTACTAATCGTGACCATACTTTTCAATTCATCAACTGAAAGGTGGTACTTTGTTTTGTTAGAAGGTTTGGTAATTTCTTTTTGGGCAGGTGTTACTACATGTCGTGTGCCATCAGAAAGTGTTTCATACACAGCGTCTTTAGCCTTCTGGACGACAATTGGTGCTGGATTTTCTAGTTTATCAGAAACAGTCCCTAACACGTTGCTTGAAATAATTAAATTTTTATATGTATTGATCAGCTGGACATCAGCTTGTTGATCAGATAAGTTAGCTGTGGCTGTACTTGTATCATCAGCTGATCGGTTAACTAGCAAACTAGTAGCTGAACTATAAGTAGGTGCAATAACAAATTTAGCCAAACCATAACCAGCACAAGCGCCAATAATAGTCATAAAAATAAGCGCAAAAAAATGCTTTTGAATAATATGCCATAATTGGCGCAGTTCAAGAACGTTATTCATGGTTCTTCAATCTCTCTCTTCTCTAAAATTTACTAAAAAACTTTCTGTTTACAATGGGCTCTGGTAAAAGCGTTGTCACATCATTACCTTCTAAAATTGCTTCAGCATTGCTCTCCAACAATTGCTGATAATCTTTACCTAACTGCTTTTCAACTTTGACCATTGCTTCAGCTAATTCATAACGACGGTTAGGCAAGTCGTGGGCATCAGACACAAAAACATGCGCTAGATTATGACTAAGAATTTGCTCAGTAAATTTCTCAACTTTTTTGCCGAATGTTCCTACATACGAACTAGCAGTTACCTGAGCCAAAGCACCCGCTTCGATTAAATCAAATAGAATGCGTGGCGTTGACATAATTTTGATATTTCTTTCTGGATGAGCAATTTCAACCGTAATACCACGTTGCATGATTTGAAAAATCATATCTGTACTGTAAGTAGGCACATCATCATCAGGAAATTCTAACAATAAATAGCGGTTAGTCTCATCAGCGAACAAAATATCATCATTATCCAGAGCTTCAAGTAAGTCACCATTTATTCTGACTTCTTGTGAAGGAAAAACTTGCAGTGGAATATGATTGTTATCCAAGTGTCTTTGAAATTCTTGAGTTAACCGAATAACGTCTGGTTTATGATTCACATATTGCCCATTCATATGATGAGGCGTCATCAATGCAGCTTTAATGCCGTTATCAACCGCCTCTTTAGCCATACGAATAGAACCTCGATATGATTTCGATCCATCGTCAATATTCGGTAATAAATGGCTATGCAAATCTACAATCATTAAACAATCCTCATTTACTTGTCTATATAAGAATACAACTTTTTTTTCACAATAACTTTATTTTCAATCAATGTAAACATATAGTAATTTTTGTTACTTAATAAAAAACTTCTTGTAACTAACGATATATAAAAATTTATCAACGTTATTCAATTAACAAACTGCTGCTATTCTGATACAAAAGTTTTTATTCAATCATTATGCAACTAAATGTTAAGTAATTTGCGCTTTTTTAATACCATGATATACTTGCGTTTATATACTGCAATTTAATTATGCATTTTTATGAGGTGAAAAAATGACAATTTATGGCTATGCTAGAGTATCTACTGCTGGACAATCTTTGAATGAACAAAAAGAGACTTTGAAAATTTCAGGCGCTGACATGATTTTCAGTGAAAAATATTCGGGAACCACTACATCACGACCTCAATTTGAAAAACTCGTCAATCTGATTGAACCCAATGACACATTGATTGTCACCAAGTTAGACCGCTTTGCTCGAAATACACGTGAAGCACTGAATTTAATTGATGATTTGCTAAAAGAAAAAATAATGATTAAGGTTTTAAATTTAGGAACCATTGATAACACCCCCATGGGTCGTATGATTGATTGTCAGAACCTTATTATCGGTTGCTGAGATGGAACGTGACATGATTATCGAAAGAACTCAGGCCGGTAAAGTTTTTGCAAAACAACATAATCCTAATTATAGGGAAGGTAGACCAAAGCGAAAAAAAGATAGCCGTAACACCGCCATTTTTGAATATTCTAAAACCCACACTGTTCGAGATACAGCAGAAGCTTTCAATATTTCTGCTAGGACTGTTCAATACATTAAAAAAATGTTTATTTAAAACATACCTGATTGTTCTCACAAATATGTTTATTTCACAACTGATTTCCTTAAAGAAAAAACGTCTATACTCTAATTGATAAAATTAAAGTATAGGCGTTTTTTTCACTATGAATGATGTCATTGTAAACTATCGTTTATATTTTAACGGTAATCTTGAAAAAAATAACGATACAATTACACCCAAAAACATCGGCAACAACCAAGAATAACCAATATGTGTGATTTCAATCATCATAAACAGGGCCATCAAAGGTGCTTGTTGTGAAGCAGCTAAAAAAGTTACTGCCCCCAATATTGCCATTTGATCAACACTAATACTCGGCATGAAGGTCCAACTACATATAATCCCAATAATAGCCCCCGCCGATCCTCCAATAGCGATGGAAGGTGTCAAAGTCCCACCTGATGCCCCTGCCCTAATTGTCAACAAGGTTACAATCATTTTCAAAATTAATCCAATGAACAAAATCACAATCATATTATGTGATTCACTAAAGACTGATAGTTGCATTAAAGATCGTCCATTACCCATGATTTCTGGGAAATAAATAGCAATAATTCCAGTAGCAATTGATACGAGAGGCAACATCCACAAAATATTATAGCCTGTGGCTTTATGTTTGCCGGCAGATTGAAACATTAAGCGAAATAGCCCACCCATAATGCCCATTAATGGCGCAAATGCTAATACTATAATAATACCAGCAGCGCTAAATATAGTATGATTAACAATATAATATGGCTTAAATCCCTTAAACATACCGCCTACTAGCATGGAAACAGATGTCATTAATAGACTAATACTAACTGTTCTAAAGGTGAATTTTTTTAGCAGTAATTCTACTGAGAAAAGTGCCCCAGTAATAGGTGCAAGATACACACCTGAAAATCCCGCGCCAGCAGCAGCAGCTAACAATAATTGTCTATCAGCCAGCTCTAACTTTAAAATATTTAACTTTCTGATCCTGTTTTCAAAGCTTTGGGCAATTAACGTTCCGGCTTCACGAGGAGCTAATTCTCTTCCTATTGATCCACCTGTTCCCACATAGAATATTTGTGTTATAACATGAATAAGAGTAGAAATAAACGGCATCTTGTCACCAGATAGCGCTTGATTTATAGATATTGGTTTTTTATATTTTTCACGTATAATCCACCAAATAATAGCTGATATAATCCCACCAACAGCCACAGAGTATAGTCTGAAGATAGGAATGCCATTGACAGGGGCAGGATATCTAGCTACTTCATTATAGTTTAGAAAAATTTTTTCAACTAAATTTAATAAGATGCCCAAAAGTCCAGAACTAACTCCAACAAGAACTCCCAAAATGATTGAAAAAATAAACAACATAACATTATATCTTTTCGTCGCAATTTCCATGATTTTCCTTTTCAAATAACAATATATAAAATATTTATTTTAATTTCTTAATTTATTATTGGCTTAGATATTATTTAATTTTTGTACTTATGAAACTAATGTCTACCATAGTTAATCTCTTATAACTTTAGCTTTGTATAAACAAAAAGCGCTGATAGAGGATACACCAACGCTTAGATTAGGAACAACAATAAGAGATATAAAACAGTGGGATTATCTTCAGAAGACCTAATCCATTCAAAATTATACATCAGAACGCGAAATTATTCTGGAAAATATCATAAAAAATCGATGGATTTATATATAAAATTGATAAGTATAAAAATTTAGCAAACTTTTTTGATTTTAAATATCTCAAAAATGATTCCGACTATTTACACCTTATGATTAGATTTTGTTCTTTTGAATAACAAAATTTTTTTGAACAAAATGACCTGATATGATAATAGCTACCAATATTCCAATCATTCCCAACAGCATGGTTACAACATCTGCTACTAATAGTTTTGAGTTTATTATATCGGAAAATCTATAATTCAGCCTTGTAAACCACAATATCAAACCTGCTGACGATCCCAGCATACCAAAAAAAAGTGTGTTGGTTGCAGTTCCTAATATTTGCTCAGATATTATTTTTCGTTGATTTTTTAATTGTTCAATAGTCATGCGTTCATCTTGATCAATAACTTCGGTTAGACTAGCAGCCAAAGCTATAGACGACTCTGAGATTGCCCCGATAACTGAAATTAATAGTACTACGATGGATACATTAGAAAAGTTAACACCTATATCCAAAGAGAGATTTTCTAGTTCATCAACATTTTCTGCTGCAAATCCTTGAAAATGACCCAAATATTGAACAATTATTGCGATGGGAAATAAAATAAGAATTACCATGATACTAGTTTTGAAAGCAATAAATGTTACTTCATTTTCATCAGCTGACATAAAAATAGAAACAGCAACAATCACTGGTGCAATAACAGCCAAAACCACTAAAGGATTCAATCCAAAATTAATAAGCGTAATTAATATAAATACTGCCAATACATTCAATATCAATCCAAATAAATTTCTAATAGCGTCCTTTTGAGCAATAATAAACATTAAAATAATCATGATTATTGTCAACACTACCAATGCATTATCCATAATCAAAACCCCACTATTTTTTTGTATAAGATAACCCTATTCCAGTAATAATAGAAGTGATTGGAACTGATAATAATATTCCTATTATAGATATAATGGCCTGAAACATTCCTAAATTTAAACCGACAGTAGCAATGTATCCCCAAGTATTGCCATTTCTAAGCAGTAATAATGTTAGTGGTAGGGTTTCTGCAATAAATATCATAAATAATACGTTTGTAAGTGTTCCAATTATTTCTTGACCAATAGACATGCCTGACTTAAGGTATACCTTAAAATCAGCACTTTGGTTACGAATACTATATTGTCTACTAAGACCAAATAATCCAGCCACAATATCACCAGAACCATCCATAATAGCACCTAAAACCGAAATAATTGTACCAACAAAGAAAAATTTAGATGGATCCTGTGTTACATAACCCAAATATTCGAAGTGAATACCATTGTTACCACATAGATACATAGTAATAAAAATAATTAAAAAAGTAATAACAGTTGTTAGGACTGTAGTTAAAAAAGTATAAACCATTTGTTTGGTGCCCCCAAGAACAAATAACAATGATGATAGTACAAATATCACTGATAGCAACGAAAAGAGAGCAATCACTGGTGGATTTATTTTTAAATTTAAAGTGATACAGATTACAAAGTATATTAAATTCAAAAGTAGCGACAATAATAAGAATGAAGACGATCTAACTGTTGTCAGACTGAAATATAGACTGATCAGTAAAACAATCAATGCAATCATTATTGAATCTCTTTTTAGAGTAACAATTTCATACTTTCCAGACATTTTTTTCAGTACGACTTTCTGTCCAATATGATATAGTTGTCCAGTTGTTTTAGAAGCATTAACATGATTGATTATTACGACATAAGGATTTTTTTTTGGCCTTAAATTAATAATTTTTATGGTTAATCTTTGAACAATTGACTCGTCTCTATTTTGAAAATCATCGCTCACTTGTTTTTCTTGTATGGTTTTAGATGAGCTAATAATCCCAATAGGTGATCGATACAACATTTGATCTTGACTGGTTATCCAGTAAGCACCTATCGTTAGTAATACAGGCATACATATTTTTTTAAAAATCCACTTAAAATTCATATTTACTAGCCTAAATTTTATCACTTAACTTTCAATTATTATTTAATTCATTATTTGTTACTATTTATATTATTGATGACATTTTGATACAACATTAGATAGGACGTTTTAGTCGTTATCTTTATGCTTTTGTTATAAAATAAAAATGTTAATACTAATTGATTCTGTTTAAATAAATTACTTTTATTTAAATCAATTACTCTTTTTCTACACATGCCAATATCTATCAAAATATTATGTTCAAGGTCTATATTCCATCGATGTGGCATCAACAAAAATAAAAATACAATAATAACCACAATATTTAAAATTAGATACAAATTACTATACCTATTGCCAATTTCATAATAGAAAACTTTATTAATACTCAATAGAATTAAATTCCATATTAACAATAATAACTGTTTTGACTTTAACACTATAACATATGCTGAATTCATAATTAAATTATCCTCTTTGACTGTATCGATGAATAAAGATTGACTACTTAATTTTTGGAACATCTTGCCCATTTTGAACCTCAGGTATGTCATTAGTGTAATCAGAAAGGGTTGATTTGTCATTATTACGACTGAACAAGCTGTTTGATTTAGCGGCCAAGTAGTTATTTGTATGTGCTAACCTTTTTTCTGTAGCAGTCACAGTATAATTATAGTTTTTGGGGTTAACTTTTGTAAAACCTTTAGGATGGTAAAATCGCAATAAATTCTCATTATTAAGCTTATCGGAATTAGATAACAAAGTAGCGACTTGATTTTTGACACTCTCTGCATATTTTTTTTCTGATGAATCCATCTTTAGTATTTTAACGCCAGTCTGTGTATTATAGTAACTACCATGAGAGCTAGTTAGTGTTAGTGTTGGTGTCACGAATCCACCATTACGTAACGCCACAAAATTTTTCCTACCACTCGAAAAAATATCCTGACCAAATTGAATATAATTTTTATTAGACACTCCCAGCAAATGTTCCAATGTTGGCATGACATCAATTTCTCCAGCATAGGTATCTATAATTCTGCCATCACTATGGCCGGGAACATCAATCATTAGCGGTGTTCGCTGCAGCATAGTATTATCGTAACTATCAAATTTTTTGGCACTAGATCCAATGTAAGGAGCAAAGGCCTTTAAATCTGAACCTGAAATTCCGTAATGATCCCCATACAATACAATAACGGACTTATTATATAATCCTGATTTTTTTAAATAATCATAGAATTGTTGCACTGATTGATCTAAATAGTGTGCTGTTTCAAAATATTTATTAACTAGTGAATCTCCCGAGTCTACAGTTGCAAAACTTGGATCTTTATCTTCATTAGCCATGGTATATATTAAATGATTAGTCACAGTTAAATATTTAACGTAAAACGGCTGTTGTAGTTGTTCCAACATTGGGACAGAATCTCTAAACAACAACTTATCTTTTATCCCCCAAGGGCTCATATTAGCTGAAGAATTATCATAAAAGCTTTGATCAAAAAAGTTTTCATATCCCATTTGTTTATAGGTATTAAGGCGATTATAAAAAGAACCCACATTACCATGAAATACTGCAGAACTATAGCCTTCCTGTTGCTTAAGTATAGCTGGCATAGCTTGGAATGTTTGTGAAGAACCATATTTAGCAAAGAAAGCACCGGCAGGCAAACCAAACGTTGACGTTTCCATCATATTTTCGGCATCTGCAGTTTTTCCTTGTCCTACCTGATTAAAAAAATTACTAAATGCATAAGTAGACTGCGAATGATAAATAGAGTTCAAAAATGGTGTCACAACATGCATTTTACCATCAGTACCCTTAATAGTACGATCGATTAAATCTTGCTGGAATGACTCTAAATGAATAATAATTAAATTTCTGTTTTTGGCAATACCATACATTTTGGTATTTGGCGCAAGATATCTATTGTTTTTGATATAATCCTTTATCTTGTAGATAGTGTTTTTATTCGCTTCTTTTCTCTGTGAATCAATGACATGAGTATAATATGAATCAGTCAGCATCCACGGACCTAATCCTAAATATCTCACCACATACGTTTTATCGGATTGAGCTCTGCGGGATATTAATTGGTGCTTATTAAATTCAGCAAACCAGAGATTAATACCAAATATTGCCATGCTTATAGAAAAATAACCAAAAGATTCTGACAACTTCATATGATTTGTGTCAAACTTTATTTTTTTTAGTAACAGTAAAATAACAATACAAATTATGTCAATCCAATAAATAAAATCAAATACATGAACAGGCACAGATCCAAAGTCAAATCCATGTTGAAATACACCGGCCCCTCCAGTCAATGTATCTATTGTGACAAAATCAGTAAATTCTCGATAGTACAAAATATTCAAATAGAGCAAAAAATTTAATGACACAGAGACAGCAAACACAGATAAATAAAATAACGAAGTACGCCTAATAAATAATAGTATCGTAAAACAAATTGCTGTAAATCCTATCGGATTTATTATCATTAGTATGAATTCTGCTGTGCCTACACCACGCAAATTGAAAACACTAAAATAGGCAATCATCGACTTCATCCACAAGCAAACTAACAAAAATGACAACAATCCAATTCTTGTGCTCAACAGTTTCTTTACTTTTAGCATATTTCCCCGAATCCAGTAATATTGAACGTTTATGTTTATTGATAAATATTCAATACTTCCCAATTTATTATGTGATTAAGAATAGTGTTAACAGATTAAATGAAACTTAAATAGGCTATATTAAGATCGACATTCTGAAATATTTACATGGAATTCAAATTATTATGCTAAAATGAAATGTATTTATGTCAGTATTCCAAACAAGGAGATTATCATGGCAGACAAAGCCACCCACAGAATGGACAAGTACGCATCATCTAAACAGAGTCATATACTGCGTAAATACGCTATACTATTTATTCTGTTAATTGCTATAACCGGTTCCATATTAGGTTCTGTATATTTGCATAATATTCAACATTCTGTAAATCGTTCCTATTCCTCTACTGGTCTACATTCAGAGGGAAAGGTCAGTCATCTCATTGAGAGTAAAAAACCGATTTCCTTTCTGGTTTTGGGAACAGATGTTGGCACTGATGGCGGTTTCGGAACAAATCGTAATCGCGTTGGTCTCACAGATTCCATGATGGTAGTCACAATAAATCCACAACAAAAAATAACAACATTAATTTCTATTCCAAGGGACATCATGACATCCATTAGTGGATTTGAAAATACTTTTCCACAAAAATTAAACTCTGCTTACGCATTTAAAGAAGCATCGGATAAGAATGCTTCATTGGGCGATGGTGTGGGAACAACCATTACCACGCTGCAAAAAATGTTTAATTTTCCAATCAATTACTATGCTATGGTTAATATGAGCGGACTAGGAGATGTAGTCGATCAATTAGGTGGTATTTCGGTTAACTCTCCACTAACATTTGCCTTCAGCCAGGAAACAGCCCATGCCACTGGAAAAGACCTATATCAATTTTACAAAGGATCGACAAAATTTAAATATGCGGCAGACGGAGAAAGTTTTAGTACTTATTCCAAAATGAACGGTAAAGCTGCATTAGCATTTTCTCGTATGCGTTATCAAGATCCTAACGGAGATTACGGTCGTACGGAAAGGCAGCGTATTTTATTAAACGCAATTATTAAAAAAATAAAATCTAATCCAACTAAAATACTCAATATAAAATTTATTAATACCACGACAAAAAATATTGCCTCTGACTTATCCGCTAAAGACATTATTGCTCTGGGCTCTAATTACATGTCGGCCTCTAAAAATATCGTTTCGTACACAGTGCAAGGCGAAGGTGAAATGTATGACGGTCTTTCATATCAAAGAGTAACAACAGCACAAAGACAAGCAATTACGAATAAAGTTAGAGCGTCACTTAATCTAAAGTCGGCGACAACTGGTTCTGAGTTTGGTAGCGACGTAACACAAGATGAACTAGACCAGGTAGGAACAGCTGATGAACTATATCCCGACAATAATACTAGCCAAAATTTGAAATTACAATCGGAAAATGGAAATTAATCTAAAATGGATGCCACCAAAAAAAGTAAATATTATTATTTCAGTATTATCTTATTATGCCTACTCATAATACAAACAATATTAGTTTACTTTTTCCCAAAAAATCCTATCGACGTATATGCAAATTTGTGGTTACATACTAAAGGAATAATTGGTCAGTTAATGATAATTATTACGCATATAGCAAATCCTGTTGTTGCTATAATTATCACAATATCTATTGTCCTAGCATTTCATGTAGACCGATTAAATCGATATTTAGTGTTCACAAAGTTATTTGGTGCAATTTTTTTGGCGATTTCTTTGAAGTATATTTTTCACAGAGCACGCCCTGATAATCAAATAATTATTGACCATGGTTTTTCCTATCCTAGCATTCATACTGTAACAGCAGTGGTTTTATCATTAACATTTTATAAATTGTTTAAGGCAAAAACTACTCACCAATCTTATATCTTTTTCTTGTGTGTTGCTTGGATAATCTTAGTCATGGTTTCTCGGATTTCTTTAGGTAATCATTATCTAACTGACACCAGTGGCGCATTATTGTTGACCGGATTTTGGATATCATTATGTAATTACATCATAGCCACTAAGCACATAACTTGATAGGTAATAATGGATGCTCGTAAGTAAATCACTTGGACTATTGTTATTGCTTTTTTAGTAGTGCACGATACCCTGCATTATCAACAACCATTCGCAAAACTGTATTAAACTGATCAAATCCATAATCAATCCGTCAATGGCTGCTTGGACTTCAGTTAATGTTTGGTATGCCTTCAAATAAACCTCTTCACGCTTCAATATTGAATGAAACGCTTCCATACGGCAATTATCGTATGGATGTCCTTTGAGTGAATATGAATGTTTCAAGCCATAATTTTGGCATTTAATATTGAACTCAGCACTCGTGTATTGTGACCCCATGTCTGAATGAATAATTAATGGCTTTCGATGCTTATCTAACGCTATCTGTAAGGCACTTGTGGCTAACCCGGCTGTCATTGTATCGCCAATTTTATAGCCCAATACTTTTCTCTTCTCAGGATCCAAAACGGTCTCTAAATAGACCCATTTGTGATTAGTCAACTGAATATAAGTGATATCTGTTTGCCAAACACCGCCCAAATCATGCGAATGTCTAATCAGATTGGGCTTTTGATCACCAGTCACCACAGTTTTTGGCTTGCGATAACGTTTTTGCATGCGGGATCTAATCCCTAATTCACGCATTAATTTGAGTGTTATATATTCAGATATTTTTGGACCGTCGGTTTGTTGACTATAAGTAGCAATACGATGATAACCATAAAATTTAAAGGTTTTCCAAACGTCTAAAATATAAGGTTTTAGAGATTCTCTACGCTTTTCTTGTCGACTGGGCTGCCAATGGCGCCAGTTGTAATAGGTACTAGGTTTGATTTTAAGTGCACTTAAAATACGCACAAGCGCGTAGCCTTGTGCTAAAAATTGGTTAACAAGCGGCAATCCCACATTACGGACTATTTTTTTGCTAGTAAGATGGCCGCTCAATGCCTGTCAGGCTACGCGTGATAAAATTTCGTTTTCTTCCTCCAAAATAGCGAGGCGTTTCTCTAGTTGCTTAAAGTCTCTGACTGACCCTTGATCATGATTGGGGTAGCTTGTTTAACCCAAATAGCAATAGAATCTTTCGACGGACCAAATTCCTCTGCCAATGATTTAAGTGAACGGCCTTCTTGGTGAAGTTTAACCAGTGAATCTTTAAAATCTTGTGAATAACGAATTGGTATAAAAATACGCCTATACTTTCATTTTACGGACTGAATAAAAATAGGCCATTTTTCTACCAGAAGTCAAGTGTTTCAAGGCATTTGACTCTTTTTATGTTGAAATTTTATTAACAATTAGCACTATTTAAATAAATCGCTGTCTTCACATCGATTTTAAAAAATGTTAGGCTTATAAATGTAGAACACTAGTGCTTTGATGCAACTTTGTAATCATACAGTTGATGATTAATGACTAGATAATGCATGGTTCTCAGTAATCACGACATGGCACCAATGGCAATTTTCTTTGTTCCCTTAGACAATGAAGATTGCTTTTTCTTTTGATACCAATCATTAATATGACTGGGATGCCCATAAGATGCGGTACTCGCCATATTTGATATTGCTCTAAATAGAACTTTACGTGCGGTGCTATTTCCTCTTTTGGTGATAAAACCTGTGCTTTTGTAATCACCTGAGTCATTGAATATCAAATCAATCCCAACAAAAGCGTTTAGCTTATTGGCAGTACGAAAACGATGTAAATCGCCCAATTCAGCTATCAGCGACACAACTGTTTTATCTGAAAACCCTGTAATGCTTTGATAAATGAGTTATCCGGTAAATCTTTAGCCTTATCTACCATAGCAGTCAGGATGTCACCCTTGGTACCATGTAACTCAATCAAACGCTTTGCATAGTATATAACTTGTGCAACATTATAAGAACTGGTAGCAACTGCAAGCGCTGATATCTGACCCATACTCATTAATTGGTCGGCTATTTTGCGTAATCTCTCGTGACTGATATGCCAACTAATCCCACCTTGAATCGTGTCCATGAATGTTTGCCTTGAACGTCTTGTAATTATTGCATGTGGCACTATTGTTAAGAGTTCCCATTAATGTGGACTATCGACTATCGGTGGCGGAAAAGAGTTCTTCGATTTCAGGAAAGGTCAGTTGTAAAACGCGATGTAATCTATTTTGTGTACTGACAATATCATGATTAATTTGTTGATAAAAGCGGCTTATATCTTGTAACTCAATATCAATTGGATTTTGAACATAACTTTTTAGCACGAGCTAAAATTAATTGTGTCTCAGCCAAGTTTTTAGCATCATTCAAATCATTTTTATTCGGGCGAAGCTGATCCAACTGGTTTTTTGCTGCTAAGGGATTGAGATAAGTATAGGGATAATTATGCCAATCCAAAAATGATTTCAATCGTCGCGAATAAATACCGATCGCCTCAAAAACAATATCAGGAAATTCATTAGATTGCATGATAATTGTATTGAGTTGATTGAATCCTAGGACATCATGGGTTATCTTGAAATGTTGAGTTATCTTACCATCAAACGCCATCGCAACTTGACTAGTAGCTTTAGAGACATCAATACCAATAACATCATGCATCATAGCACCTCCTTAAACAATATTTGAAACAACCACTGACACCTCACGACCATTTAATTTTCTGTACTCGACGTCTAGCGCCTAACTTACTAAGATCAAATTGTGTGGTAAAACCAGTGAAATGGCCATTTTTTTCTACGACATCTGGTGTCAAAAGGACCAACGCCCTAAGTTTCACTACCAATTTTAGAATAAATCCAAAAAAGGTGAAAATCATCTCCGTCGAGAGTAATCTTCACCTTTAATGTTAGTAAGTTTTTTAGTATAAGAGCAAATTTGAATGCATACGAAACATTAACTGAAGTCCACAAATCTAAGTGAGTTTGTTTATAGGCGAAGTTTAACTAGTGAAAATTTCAAACTCTGTGAATAATGCATTGATATCGAAATATGCCTAAAACTCTCATTTTACAGACTGAATAAGAATTATCCATTTATTGACTTCTGAGCATTCTGGGCATATGTATAAGAAAACAAAAAAACCAAACCCATTAGGATTTGGAAAGGTTTAATGACTATGTTTAATCATTAGATTTATTTTTACGATTAAGAATAGAAGTTACAAGAATAACAGAAATCAGTACAGAACCTAATAACGATACAAACAATACAGCTTTGGCCGCAGTATCTGGCAAGAAATGAGTTCCCTTGTGCTTATGATGCTTATTGTTTGTTTTATTGTTAGTAGGGGTTACTGGTATTTTAGTATTTGTAACCGAAACTGTTGCAACTTTAGATTTAGTTTGCAACTCGACAGTAAATTTGTATTGCTTGTCCTTGTCGAAGTTATACCCTTTTGGTGCGGCTGTTTCTACAAAGTAGTAATTACCCGGCTTCAAACCGTCCTGGTTAATTTGACCATCATTGTTAGTAGTCAAACCAGACTTGATTTTTTTGCCATCGGCATTATACAAACTAAATATGGCACCGGTTAACACTTTACCAGTATCACTGTCTTTTTTAGTCAAGACAACTGATCCGGTCTTTTCTTCGTTTGTGGCCGAAACTTTTGCTACCCTAGCGGTGGTTTGCAATTCAACAGTGAAGTCATAGTGTTTGTCTTTGTCGAAGTTGTAACCTGCTGGTGCGGCTGTTTCTACGAAGTAGTAATCACCTGGCTTCAAGCCGTCTTGATTAATTTCACCTTTGGCATCTGTTGTCAAGTCGGTCGCTACTTCAGTGCCATCAGCTTTGTACAAATCAAACGTTGCACCGGCCAAGACTTTATTACTATCGCTGTCTTTCTTAGTCAAAACAACTGATCCAGTTTTCTCTTCGTTTGTTACTGAAACTGTCGCTACTTTAGTCGTTGTTTGCAATTCAACAGTGAAGTCATAGTGTTTGTCTTTGTCGAAGTTGTAACCTGCTGGTGCGGCTGTTTCTACGAAGTAATAATCACCTGGCTTCAAGTCGTCTTGATTAATTTGGCCATCAGCTTTTGTCGTTAAGTCTTTCGCTACTTCAGTGCCATCAGCTTTGTACAAATCAAATGTTGCACCAGCCAAGACTTTGCCAGTATCACTGTCCGTCTTAGTCAAAACAACTGAGCCAGTCTTTTGTGCGTTAGTAGCTGAAACTGTTGCTACCTTTGCGGTTGTCTGCAATTCAACAGTGAAGTCGTAATGCTTGTCTTTGTCGAAGTTGTAACCTGCTGGTGCGGCTGTTTCTACGAAGTAGTAATCACCTGGCTTCAAGCCGTCTTGCTTAATTTCACCTTTGGCATCTGTTGTCAAGTCGGTCGCTACTTCAGTGCCATCAGCTTTGTACAAATCAAACGTTGCACCGGCCAAGACTTTATTACTATCGCTGTCTTTCTTAGTCAAAACAACTGATCCAGTTTTCTCTTCGTTTGTTACTGAAACTGTCGCTACTTTAGTCGTTGTTTGCAATTCAACAGTGAAGTCATAGTGTTTGTCTTTGTCGAAGTTGTAACCTGCTGGTGCGGCTGTTTCTACGAAGTAATAATCACCTGGCTTCAAGTCGTCTTGATTAATTTGGCCATCAGCTTTTGTCGTTAAGTCTTTCGCTACTTCAGTGCCATCAGCTTTGTACAAATCAAATGTTGCACCAGCCAAGACTTTGCCAGTATCACTGTCCGTCTTAGTCAAAACAACTGAGCCAGTCTTTTGTGCGTTAGTAGCTGAAACTGTTGCTACCTTTGCGGTTGTCTGCAATTCAACAGTGAAGTCGTAATGCTTGTCTTTGTCGAAGTTGTAACCTGCTGGTGCGGCTGTTTCTACGAAGTAGTAATCACCTGGCTTCAAGCCGTC
>NZ_VJYC01000010.1:0-8452 GCF_030400235.1 Leuconostoc sp. UCMA20149 | reverse complement strand
TGAAACTGTTGCTACCTTTGCGGTTGTCTGCAATTCAACAGTGAAGTCGTAATGCTTGTCTTTGTCGAAGTTGTAACCTGCTGGTGCGGCTGTTTCTACGAAGTAGTAATCACCTGGCTTCAAGCCGTCCTCGTTAATTTGACCATCCGCATTTGTTGTCAAGTCGGTCGCTACTTTAGTACCATCAGCTTTGTACAAATCAAACGTTGCACCGGCCAAGACTTTATTACTATCGCTGTCTTTCTTAGTCAAAACAACTGATCCAGTTTTCTCTGCATTAGTTGCAGAAACTTTGACAACTTTGCCAGCGCTTTCTATATCTTGGAAAGCAATCGTAAACTTATATTGTTTGTCCTTGTTTAAATCATAGCCGGCTGGGGCGGCTGTCTCTACGAAGTAATAGTCCCCTGGCTTCAAGCCATCTTTACTAATTTGACCTTTAACATCTGTTGTCAAATCTGACGCAACTTTTGTGCCATCTGACTTGTATAAGCTAAACGTTGCGCCGGCTAAGATCTTATTCGTATCACTATCAGTCTTAGTTAAAACAACAGATCCAGTCTTTTCTTCGTTAGCAACATTCAATGTGAAGTTGTTATTAGCGTCCACTGCCTTATCAGAATAAGTCAAAGAAATTTCTTTGCCTTGCGCATAGTCTGACGCAATGTTATACCCGTCAGGCGCAGATGTTTCTACTAAGACATACTTACCAGATTTCAAGTTGTTCCAAGCCAATTGACCATCTGCACTTGTTGTACCAGAACGTAATAATTGACCTTTTTGTCCTTTAACATCTGAGTAAAGTTCAAATGTTGCACCAGGCAATGCTTTTTTAGTATCAGCATCTGTTTTGCTGATAACCAAGTTAAGGTTCTTACCATTCGCTGATCCACCATTATTAACAACATTTGTATTAGTTGTTTTGGTTTCCGTGTAGCTTTTTTCATTGTCACCTGTAATTGTCACAGAATTGTTCAATGTATCATTTGATTTTGACGAATTAATCAAAGAACGATAATTTATGACATAAGCTTTACTAATTTGATTAATAAAACTAATCTTCAACTCTTGCTTCCCAGTGGATGGATCTGTTGTCAGCTCAACCTTATAATCTTTGTTCAAAGTTAATGGAGCAGAGGTGTTCTCAGTGAAATTGCCATTTTTGTCAACAGTCGTTTCATTAATCACAATTGACTGCTCATCAATGATTTGATTAACAGATGGTGTATCATCAACGACAACATTTTTTAATGTTGATTGTGATTTATTAACCCACATATTATATTTTGCATATGCGGAATCACTGGTATCTTGTTGGCCATTTTTAGTCACTAGACTACCAGAATTAGGTACGGAAACTTTAGCATCTAAATTGCGAGTTTTTGAATCATTGCTATATGTTGCCGTATTTGTGTATGGTGATTGATTAATCACTGTTCCGTCAAGTGATGTGTCGAATATGAGTACATACACCTTGTTCGAACCTTCTGGCAGAAACGCTTGAATTTTTGTTTTATCAGAATTTAACGTAATATGTGCATCTGTTACTTCTGAACCTAATGTATATGAACCATTCGTATTAATGGTTGCTTCATATAATTTTGCTGAACCATCTACATAAACCTGCCCATCTGGGATTGGATCCACAATAGTTGCACTCTTGAGTTCACGTTGGTTGTAGTTACCAACAACAGTCCAAGTGATGTGCTTGTTAACCGCATTATAAGCACCTGACTTGCTGCCATCATTTTTGAACTCTGCTTTAGGGGTAAAGTCGGCGCTGCCTTTGTTGATATGCTCTTTCCCATATTTGTCAGTCCAAGTTGCTTTAGCTGTATTGGTCCACTTACCATTTAATTTATTCGTATCAAACGCTGTCTTGTATGACAAAGTGTACCAATCAGGCGCACTATTCTTTAAATCGCCGAGGAATTCGACTGTGAAACCTTCAGCAGTCATGACAACTTTATAGTCTGTTCCATTTGTATAGGTGATGTTTTTATCTTTACTCTTTAAGACAAATGAACTCTCAATAACCGTCAAACCATCAGGCACAGTATCAGACATCGACCAATTTGACATATTTTGGCGGGCCATGTTGATATCAAAATTCCAGGTAACAGTCTTTCCATTGTAGTCAACAGAACCAAGAGACTTAGTCAGGCCTTGTTGTCCGACATCGTGTGTCCCACTATCAGCTTTTTTGTCACCACTCGTAACTTCGTTACTAATGGTCACTTTTTCATTACCATCAATCGGTGCGGTCACTTGTGATTGATAAGCAATTTTGACACCTTGATCCAAGCCATTTGTAAATTTGATGGTCATGGCAGTACGACTACCATTGTAGCTGACCTGATATGCTGATTCAGAAACAACTGAGCCATCTTCATATGTCAATACTGGTCTTGAATCTGCTGGAAAGACTTGACCGTCTGACAAATTATCAACTAGTGTTGCCTTATCTGCTGATAACTTTTCTTCGCCAAAATTATAATTGATATGCCAATTGTACTTTTGGCTACCATTATTATCTTGACCATCGTATACTTTCTCGAGCAATTTACCATAGTTGGCAGTAACACTTGCATCAGCCGTCGCGGTTTTATCACCATTATTTAAAGTAGCTCTGTTTTTAAAGGTTACACTACCACCATCTTCTGGTAACGTGCTTGCATCAATATCACTGGTGTATTCAATTCTGAAAGCAGAGTTAGTTTTGGCATAGTCGCCAATAAACGTCACTTTACCACTCAAATCAACTGTGTAATCTTTACCTTCAACCAAGGCAGCGCCTTTACCAGTCACGTTACCTTTTAAATCAACGATTAATGGGTACACAGTTGTTGATTTCAGCGTTGTTGTAACCTTGCCATCTGTGCTCTTAGGCATTGGGTCAGTGACAGTCGCATTACTGAGTTCTTGCATATTGGTATTGATGTCAACATCCCACGTAATACCAGTTGCATTTTTCGAATGATTTTCACCTGTCAATTTACCTGATTTAGAAATATCATTACCACCGGTAGGATTGACAATAATAGTAGTGTCTTTTGGAACATCTTTTGTTGGAATAACAATGACATGTGTTCCAGTCGTCGTTTCACTACTAATTGTTGCATTATAATTGAAAGTGCCTGAAATGTCTTCTTTAGACTCGACTTTGTCGTTAAAGGTAAACGTTACTTTGCCATCACTAGTAATCTGGTACGTACCATAATCACCTAAACTACCATTACTAGCTTTATATTGAATACCCTTTGGTAAATAAAATGTAAAGTAATCACCATTTTTTAATTGGTAATTGTCCTTTAAGTCATTTGGAATTGACCAATTATATTCGAGCTTAATATTTGTGTTACTAGTAACATCAGATGGGTCTACCGTCTTACCATTAGCATCCGTGAAGACAAGGTTCGCGCTATCAATAATTGTTCCCTTTACATCGTCAGGCAAATAATTGCTAATATCTGTGGGAGCACTCGCTTGTAGCGATTTATTGCTTTTCGTTGAATTGGCAGTTGTAACATCATCTTTGCTAATTGAACTTGTAGCACCTGTGACAGAATTTTTGTCATTTACTTTTACTGCTACAGTCTTCTTTTCATCATTATTTAGCTTAAAGCCAACTGTACCACTTTGTTTAATCGCAAATTTCAGATCACCCGCTGTCACTTTATCAGTTAAACGTGTAATTGTTAGCGTATCTGAAGACGACTTTTGATAAGTAGCAATTGTTTTGTTACTATCAGTCGCAGTAATGTCACCAGAATCCGGAACATCAATTAATTGTGAATTGGTGATAACAAGTGTGTCTTTTGTCTCATGATCGTCTAAAGCTGCAACCGAGATTGACACGTCAACTTTAGATTCCTTTTGCGTTAAAGTAATAATTGATGAAGTATTCGGTGTTGCAACTGCATATACAGATGCAAATGATGACAAAAATTGTAAAAACAATATTGTCAACATCACAAGGGGCATTTGTCTTGAAAATAGCCTTTGCATCGTTACTCTCCTTTATGAAATTGAAAGCTCTTCTAAGCTTTTAGAAATATCAACTGTTTACTATGAAAGTTGATGTCTAGTCTTAATTTGACCTAAATCAATGATGCTATCTGATCGTTCATTAGGTCGTCCAGTAATACTATATTGCTTAATTTTCACGAAACTCTCCTTTTTTAGCATCAAACGATACAATTATACACTTATGCTATTGTAAAAACAATGGATTGATTTAAACTATATTATTTAATAAACGGTAAATTTCAATAATTAACCGACCGCTACAAACTGCTCTTATACTAAAAAAAATGGACTATTTTTATTCAGTCCGTAAAATGAAAGTATAGGCGTATTTTTATGTCAATTCGTTATTCACAAGATTTTAAAGATTCACTGGTTAAACTTCACCAAGAAGGACGTTCACTTAAGTCATTAGCAAACGAATTTGGACCTTCAAAAGATTCTATTGCTATTTGGGTCAAGCAAGCTACCCCAGTCATGATTCAGGGTCAGTCAAAGACGTTAAAGGATGTCAAGCAATTAGAAAAGCGTCTCGCTATTTTGGAGGAAGAAAACGAAATTTTATCACGCATAGCCTGACAGGCATTGAGCGGCCATCTTACTAGCAAAAAAATAGTCCGTAATGTCGGATTGCCGCTTGTTAACCAATTTTTAGCACAAGGCTACGCGCTTGTGCGTATTTTAAGTGCACTTAAAATCAAACCTAGTACCTATTACAACTGGCGCCATTGGCAACCCAGTCGACAAGAAAAGCTTAGAGAATCCCTGAAACCTTATATTTTAGACGTTTGGAAAACCTTTAAATTTTATGGTTATCGTCGTATTGCTGCTTATAGTCAACAAACCGACGGTCCGAAAGTATCTGAGTATATGACACTCAAATTGATGCGTGAATTAGGGATTAAATCCCGCATGCAAAAACGTTATCGCAAACCCAAAACTGTTGTGACGGTTGCTCAAAAACCCAATCTGATTAGACACTTGCATGATTTAAGCGGTGTTTGGCAAACAGATATCACTTATATTCAGTTGACTAATCACAGATGGGTCTATTTAGCGACCGTTCTGGATCCTGAGAAGAGAAAAGTATTGGGCTATAAAATTGGCGATACAATGACAGCCGAGCTAGCCACAAGTGCCTTACAGATGGCGTTGGATAAACATCGAAAGCCACTCATTATTCATTCAGATATGGGGTCACAATACACGAGTGCTGAGTTTAATATTAAATGCCAAAATTATGGCTTGAAACATTCTTATTCACTCAAAGGCCATCCGTACGATAATGGCCGTATGGAAGCGTTTCATTCAATATTGAAGCGTGAAGAGGTGTATTTGAAGGCATACCAAACATTAACTGAAGTTCAAGCAGCCATTGGTTGATATATCAATTTTTATAATCGCAATCGTATCTCAAATGTTGCCTAATTAACTGAATAAAAATAGTCCAATTTATTGACTTCTGAGCAGTACCTATCAGACGGTTAAATCTGGTGACACGTCACAAGCCAAAAATGTATACCGATAGGCCTTGATTGACTACAAGTGTAGTAGTGTGCTATACTACATTTGTAGTCAGAGTAAAGGAGAATAATTATGAGCGTAACTACTGTAAGATTAAAAGATGATACAATGGCTTGGGCTAAGGAATATGCTGATTTTAAAGGCATGAGTGTTACAGGTTTAATAGCTAACTTGATTGAAGAAGCACGTCAAGATGATGAAGATTATGCTGATGCTATGAAGGTGATTAATTCTGAAAATCGTGAGTATATGTCATCAGAAGAAATCAAGGCAAAATTAGGTCTATGAAGTTTAGCTGGAAGTTTGATAGTAAGGCAGCCAAACAATTTGGTAAGTTAGATAAACCAGTACAAAGACGTATATATAATTGGTTAGAATTGAATATTAGCGGCATCGAAAATCCTAGAATGTTTGGTAAAGCATTAGAGGGTGAATTGAAAACTTTGTGGCGTTATCGAGTTGGAAAATATCGAATTATCGCTGATATTGTTGACGATGAATTTGTTGTAGTTGTCTTAAAGACGAATAAACGGGATGATGTTTATCGTAATAAATAATATCAAGGGAATGTTAAAAGGTACAAGTCAATAGTTAAGTGGTGGTTATTATTGTATACTCTTATACTAAAAAACGGATTATTTTAGTATAAGAGCAAGAAGTACCGCTACTAAAAACTACCAATTAAAATGCCACGGCAGTAGCAACAAATAATAAGGGCTGTCTTTTACCACGAATATTTTTCATATTTTCTCAATCTCTCTCTTTGATTACTTCTAGTATACATATACTAAAATACTTATGACAATACTAATCACCTGATTGTTTGCGGTATACTGAATTATCAACGACTAATCGCAAAAATGTATTAAACTGATCAAAACCATAATCAATCCGCTTCTGAATAAATTCAATCTCAATATAATGTCTAATATATTTGATTGTCTGATCATGAATGTTTTCCAGTTGTGCAAAGAATAAAGCTTTATTTTGAACATTTAGTCGGCGATACTGACCATGAATGTCATCTATTGCTTGATTAACCTGATCCATAACACTACCGTCTAAGCCTACTTTTTCTAACAATGCCTGGTATTGTTTACGTACCTTTTTCATTGCGTCATTGATGACAGCTTCATCTTCATATTGATGTTCAATTAAACTAATGGTTTGATCTAAATTTTCTAATGCCTGGTCACACGTTGTTAATATTTCTACTAAACGTTCTACTTGCTTAATTTGCTCATACAAATCTTGTGCTAAATAAGGTGTCATTCTATCATCATAACGTTGATAAAAATGTGCCAACTCAACATAAACCGATTGCATAGCCTTGCTACTTAACTTGTTTGAACTTTGATAAGCCGTATATAAGTGCAAATAATCAGTTTTTACGGTTATAAATATTTCTTTCACCAATTGATAGGCACTATCTGGCAAAATACTAATATCTGAACCCGCTTTTACTGCTGTCATACTCTACTTCCTTTCATTACCAATGTAATTTGTACTTTGAATTGTCACCAGGATAAGCAAAAGTCATGTCACCATAACCAACTGCTTGACTGTCTTTTGCATAAGACTTTTTAGGGACTAAAGTAATTTCATAATCCTTAGTAGTCCCTGCATTTTGTCCTGACTTTACCGCATTTTGATTAGCGATAATTAAGTCCCCATTTGCTAACACATGCAACACAACGCCTGTATGATTAGGACGATCAGAAGAAAAGACTGCCCCAGCCTTTGGTGTTGTGGTGACTTTTACCCCTGTGACTTGTGCCACGGCTTGTGCTGTGACATTACCATTGCCTCTAAAGGTAAAATTAGGTGACCAAATGGCATTCATATAGACCTGTGAGAACCCAGCACACTGATTATAAGCGTCTGGTGTGGTTAAGCTCCAATCTAACTTTTTGGCTGTAATATTGTGTACATAAGGCTTAATATCATCTGGAATGCTGTTTTTATCCCAAAATGATAGCCCACTCTCTTTAATTTTTCCTGTGCCGTCTGCCGAGCCACTGTCATCAGTATTACAATAAGCGCTCCGATTATTGCTATCACTATCAGAACTATTATTAGCTGATTTGCCACTATCACTAACAGCATGATCACCACTGCTTAATGATCCCTCAAAGTTTAGATCATAAGTTTTCTGAATGGTTTGCGCCCATGCTTTAACTTCTGACACTTTACGTTGTGGATCACTTGCCCCAACACCCTCAAAGCCTGTGTCCCAAGCTAAAGCTGAACTATCAATATCTTTGGCATTAGATAATCCTAATCGAGCGACCGTATGGCTACTTGCCAATTCTTTAAAAGCTAAATCGACCTGGTCTTCAACGGTATCTGCGGTATTTTGATAACGATTACCATTGATACCACCAGCACCCCATTGCCAAATACCTTTAACAGAACCAGCAGGATTGACTGCTTTAGGGTTTAAATTACTTTCACGCCAACCAATCGCAATAATGGCTGAAATATTGTCCCCTGAATAACCAGATTTTTTAAAACGATCAATAATATAGCTAACTCTTTTACCAATATCTGAATTTTTATCAGTTAAGGATCCATTACTAGAACCACTATCTGCACTTGTCGTTGTCGTAGTTGTATCAGTTTGACACGTCACACTAGGATTGTTCATTGTTAGCGCAATGATTAACAGCACTGGTATTAAAATGACAAGCAGTGGCGCACAATACAAGGCAATTTTCATCACGATTGCTTGCTTCACTTTATTTTTCACATGATCTCCTTTCGATATTTTGACCAATAAAACTTACTAACATTAAAGGTGAAGATTAATCTCGACGGAGATAGTCTTCACCTATTTTTGTTTTATTCTAAAATAGGTTGTGAAGCATAGGTCGTAAGGCTTTTTGGCACTAGATGTCGTAAA